>NZ_MUFR01000005.1:0-122618 GCF_001996185.1 Salinivibrio costicola subsp. alcaliphilus | reverse complement strand
AGCTGGGGATCACGGTCAAGACATATGTGACACTAAAAGCTGCAAATGATCGCTGGATCACACTATTTTAATTCATTAATTGGCTGCGGAATGACGGGTGTACCGTATCTAAGCCATATTGGTGAGCAGGGAAAGCCAGAGTAAATTGACCAATGGCCATTAATGCACCACCTAGAATCACGGCTCGACGCTGACCGACAAAGTTATCGGCAAACCAACCGCCGATGAGTGGCGTGATATAAACGAGACCGGTGTAATAGCCATACAGCTCTAGCGCGTCTTTGGTGGACCAGCCTAAACCGCCATTGATGGTTTGATCGGTGAGGTAAAGCACCAAAATCGCACGCATCGCGTAGTAGGAAAAGCGCTCCCACAGTTCCGTGCCGAAGAGTAAAAAAAGTCCCCGAGGGTGACCGAGTATTGTTTTTTGGTTTTCCATAACTATTTAATTATTCGTGAGTTTTGTTGGGCCTGCATTTCTTCAATCGGCGTGCAGTACATTGCCGAAACGTTTGTTGGAAAGATCACCTCGCTACAGTTTGTAACAAAATATGTAAAACTAGATTAATGCTTTTTTATCAAAATTAAAAACTATTATTCAAGCAATAATGCCGTCATTAATGATGGGTTTTATCCGAATGATGAAATTTTGTCGCACTGAACAGCTGCCACCTATAGTGACGTGACAGCTGAGTGCGTCTTTGCGTGGGATCAAAAACAGAGGGAATTATGTGATGGGGGTCACTGTTAATGTGTGCCTATCAAGCGAGGGCGTGGCGCAGCCAAAGGGCAATATCCTGATACATGGCTTGGTGGCTTGGATCGGCTTCTGCCTGATTGGTGACAAATTGATAGAGTGTTTCCGAGTGATAGGTTTGCCCGATCAACTGGCTTGCCAGTATTTCTATCGGCCCTGGCGTTAAGCTATCGGTGAATAGCTGACAGTCGGCGATTTCGCCATTTTTTACATCTAAATGCAGCTCAACGCCCCCCCATTCGAAGCGTTCATCAAACGTATGCATAAATTGCGGGCTTTTGCCAAAATTCCATTCCCAACTGCACTGTTTTTCATAGATGGCGTTAAAGCCTTCGACATCGGGTTTGGCCTCAGGAGAAATGTATTCAATCTCAGCGGTATTGCCATAGTGGTTAAAGAATGCAGCTTTGATCGCATCACACAGAGCTTGGTGGGTGATCTCCGGGACATAATCGGAAATATTCGCTACCCGCGCGCGTACAGAGGTAATGCCCTTGGCTTGCAGCTTTTTGGGATCAGGGTTGAGGTAATCGCCCAGTCGCGACAAGTTGGCATTAATCAATAGGGTGCCGTGGTGAAAGCCGCGATCTTTGGTTTCTTTATAGGCAGAGCCCGATATTTTTCTTGGGCCTTCGGGCGTCTTCATGGTGAGGTCATTACGTCCACTGGCATCGGCATCTATTCCCAGGTTTTTCAGCGCGTCGAGTACAATTTGTGTTGATACCGACTTGTCGTAACCGGGCTTGCCGGCCATAAAGGTAAAATTAGTATTGCCAAGATCATGAAACACGGCGCCACCACCGCTTTGGCGTCGGGCTAACACAACGCCGTCTTGTTCCATTTTACGAGTGTTGCATTCGCGCCATGCATTTTGGCCACGCCCGATCACCACCGTATTGTCGTTACGCCAAAGAAAGAGCACATTTTGCGCTGATGACATGGTACGGAAAATCGTATCTTCCACCGCCAAATTAAACCAAGGGTGGGTCGAGGTGGATACAAACACGCGTAAAGGATGATTGTTGTCTTGCATACTGACTCCAAATTCGTCGAGATCTCGGCTCGTAGCATAGCAAACTCTTCATCTATGCCAACAAAATGGATAAACCGGTAGCTGATGGCGAGGAAAAATGGCTTAAATGCCGTTTAGCGTTTGGCATTAGTCGTGGCATTAATTAGTATGTAAGGTCAATTTATTACCTGTTCTCTCAGTCAATTGGCATTGAGGCGTATAACAAGACGACTCTGTCAGTTTGCTCAGACAATGGGTGAAACCATGATGTCAGCAGGTATTGTCACGCACCTACCTGGTTTGGACTGCCCAACGGGTCGACGAGGAAACAATGCAACAATTAGAAGAAATTCTTGCGAATGCAACCAATGCGGTGGCCGATGCTGCCTCTGTGGCTGCATTGGATGAAGTCCGGGTAAAATACCTAGGAAAGAAGGGTGAGTTAACCGCACAGCTTCAGGCTTTAGGCAAATTGCCTCCTGAAGAACGCCGCGAAGCGGGTCAGAAGATTAATCAGGCTAAGCAAACCGTGCAGCAGACGATTGCTGAACGTAAGCAAGCACTAGAACGTGCTGAGCTAGAAGCCAAACTGGCCGCCGAAACCATTGATGTGAGCCTGCCAGGCCGCCGGATTGAAAACGGTGGATTGCATCCGGTAACGCGCACCATTGAGCGTATTGAGCAATTTTTTGGTGAGCTTGGTTTTTCGGTGGAAGCTGGACCCGAAGTGGAAGATGGCTTCCATAACTTTGATGCATTGAACATCGCAGTCGATCATCCCGCGCGTACCGATCATGACACCTTCTTCTTTAACCCTGATTTGATGTTGCGTACCCATACCTCGGGCGTTCAGATCCGGACCATGGAAGCCGGCAAGCCGCCATTCCGTATTATTGCGCCAGGCCGTGTTTATCGAAACGATTACGACCAAACGCACACGCCCATGTTCCACCAAGTAGAAGGTTTACTGGTCGATAAAGACATTACCTTTGCCGATCTAAAAGGTATTTTGAACGACTTCCTTCGCAACTTTTTTGAGGAAGATCTCGAAGTACGTTTCCGTCCTTCCTATTTCCCGTTTACTGAGCCCTCAGCGGAAGTCGATGTGCGCCGTAAAGGTGGCAAATGGCTAGAGATCTTAGGTTGTGGCATGGTTCACCCCAATGTCCTGCGGTCGGTGAACATTGACCCAGAGGAATATCAAGGTTTTGCTTTTGGTATTGGGGTTGAACGCCTAACCATGTTGCGCTACGGCGTGAATGATCTTCGTGCGTTCTTCGAGAACGATCTGCGCTTTTTGAAACAATTTAAGTAATCAGTGGGGCAAGGTAATAATGAAATTCAGTGAATCTTGGTTGAGAGAGTGGGTAAATCCAGCAAACGACACCAACGCGCTTGCCCACCAGATCACCATGGCCGGTCTTGAAGTTGACGAGATTGCCCCCGTGGCTGGCGAGTTTAGCGGTGTGGTTGTGGGTGAAGTGGTGGAATGTGGTCAACACCCTGACGCAGACAAACTGCGGGTCACTAAAATTAATGTAGGTAACGATGAGTTACTGGATATTGTCTGTGGTGCGCCGAATTGTCGCCAAGGCTTAAAAGTGGCGGTAGCCATGGTTGGAGCGGTATTGCCGGGTGATTTTAAAATCAAAAAGGCCAAGCTACGCGGCCAGCCATCATTCGGTATGTTGTGCTCGTTCACCGAGCTGGGTATCGATGTGGAATCGGATGGCATTATCGAATTGCCCGCTGACGCGCCGATTGGTACTGACATCCGTGATTATCTTGCACTCAACGATGTCACCATCGATGTGGATTTGACCCCAAACCGCGCTGATTGTTTGAGCCTACGTGGCTTGGCGCGTGAAGTGGGCGTATTAAACCGCACCGATGTAACAGAGCCTACCATTACGCCTGTTGCTGCCAGCATTGAAGACAAAGTATCGGTGCGCATCGATGCGCCGCAAGCGTGCCCACGTTATCTGGGCCGTGTGGTAAAAAACGTTGATCTTAATGCGCAGAGCCCGTTGTGGATGCAAGAAAAACTGCGTCGCAGTGGTATTCGTTCTATCGATCCTGTGGTGGATGTCACCAACTATGTGATGCTTGAGCAAGGTCAGCCAATGCATGCGTTTGATCTTGGCAAGATTGAAGGTGGCATCGTGGTGCGTTTAGCCAAAGAAGGCGAAGCACTGACCTTACTTGATGGCAATGAAGCCAAACTAAATGCGCAAACGCTCGTTATTGCGGATAAGAAAAAAGCGTTGGCGATGGCGGGCATTTTTGGCGGCCAAGAGTCAGGTGTGACCACAGAAACCCAAGATATTCTGTTAGAGTCAGCCTTTTTTGCCCCGGAAGCGATTCGTGGTCGTGCACGTAGCTATGGTCTACACACAGATTCATCTCACCGCTTTGAGCGCGGGGTTGATCCGGCACTGCAAGCCGCAGCGATGGAGCGAGCCACTGAATTATTGCTGGCTATCTGTGGCGGCGAAGCGGGCGAGATTGTGACGGCTGAGTCCACTAACACCTTGCCGGTTCGTGACACTGTCACGCTTCGTCGTACCAAGCTCGATGGTTTACTCGGGCATGCTATTGACAACAAGGATGTCGATGCCATTTTGACCCGCTTAGGCTGTGCGGTGACGACCACCGATCAAGGTTGGGAAGCAACGGCACCAAGCTGGCGTTTTGATATTGCCATCGAGCAAGATTTGATTGAGGAAGTGGGTCGTATCTATGGCTACGACAATATTCCGACCCGTGCGCCGAAAGCTGCGCTCACCATGCGCGAATATAAAGAAGCGGCGATGCCACTCAAGCGTGTACGTGATCTTCTGGTTGACCGTGGTTTCCATGAAGCGATCACTTATAGCTTTGTTGAGCCCAAGCAACAGGCGTTGATTGTGCCGAATGTGGCGCCGTTAATCCTGCCAAGCCCCATCTCGGCGGATATGTCCGCGATGCGCTTAAGCTTATTACCTGGTTTGCTCAATACGGTGGCCTATAATCAAAAGCGTCAACAACCGCGCGTGCGTTTGTTTGAGTTTGGTTTACGCTTCACGCCTGAAGGCGATATGAGCGGTGACATACGTCAAGATAACATTCGCCAAGAGCGGATGCTTGCCGGGGTTATTGCCGGACCAAGTAGCGAAGAGCATTGGGATCTGACCAGCGCAACGGTTGATTTCTTTGACTTAAAAGGGGATCTGGAAGCGGTGCTTGAGCTAACCGGTCAGTTGAATGATTTCCGCTTTGTGTCAGCCTCTCATCCCGCGATGCACCCAGGCCAAACTGCAGCGATTGAGTTTGATGGCAATGTTGTCGGCTATATTGGTACGCTACACCCAGAGCTAGAACGCGAGTTTGGCTTAAATGGGCGCACCGTGGTGTTTGAGCTGGAATGGCAAGCGATTGATACGCGCTTTATTCCTGAAGCGGCCGGTCTGTCCAAGTTCCCTGCAAACCGTCGTGATATTGCGGTGATTGCTGATGAGTCGCTCGCATCAGGCGATGTAGTCGCTGCGTGTTTACAAAGCGGTAATGCGCTGATTAAAGATGCGCAACTTTTCGACCTGTATACCGGTAAAGGGGTAGAAGATGGGAAGAAGAGCTTAGCGATAGCACTTATTTTGCAATCGGATGAGCGCACCCTAGAAGAGGCCGATATCAGTGACGCGGTGTCGGGTGTCGTGCGCAACCTCTCAGAAAAACTGGGCGTGGTCTTGCGAGATTAGCCCCATTTAAGTGAAAAAAGCAGCGGTAACGCTGCTTTTTTTATGCCTAAATGGCCTAACATCTATACGTTTGAAAAACTGAATAAATTCGCTATATTTGTTTATTAATTGTTCAATTATTGATAAAAGCGTCTAATATTGACCACAGAGGTTGTCCATCTATAGACGTACCGGCAGATAAACGTGTAACGTATTGGTTTAAAAGGTCAATTTTTTGGACATGGCGCTATTTTTTTTCATGTAAAAAAGTTGGCGCAAATCAGCCAGTTGGCATACACTTGTTTTTAAGTGGTTTTCGAATGTTCCTAAAATACAAGGGCTAAAGACGCGTAGACCACGTGTAGAATGGCGGTGTCGATACTGCGGTATTGCCAATATGTTAAACAATTCTTGAGGGAAAACCTATGGCGCTCACGAAAGCCGATTTGGCTGAGAACCTGTTTGAAAATATCGGGATTAGCAAACGGGACGCCAAGGATACAGTCGAAGTGTTTTTTGAAGAAGTACGAAAAGCGCTTGAAAGTGGCGAGCAAGTCAAACTGTCCGGTTTTGGTAATTTTGATTTGCGAGACAAGAATCAACGCCCCGGTCGAAACCCTAAAACAGGGGAAGATATTCCGATCACGGCGCGTCGTGTTGTCACTTTTCGACCCGGCCAAAAGCTTAAAGCACGAGTTGAAAATGCAGAAGTTGAAAAGTAAGCCTATATCAACTTGTCGGTGGTGATAGCACCACAATAGAAAGCCGTGTGCCTTTGGTTCACGGCTTTTTAATTTGTCTATACATGATCACATTGTCAGGATAAAACACTGGGGTTATTGGTTATCTCGTTGTAACGTTTTGTTGTCTAGTTGTAATAAAAGGAAGCATTATGCTGACAGCACGCCCAGGCGCCTTTATTGATGCCGCCCTGACCGCGCCTCACGCGTTCCAAGCCGACCAATGGCAGCAGTCGTCTCTGACCTTTACACACCACATGCCCGGTGTGGTTCGCATCCAACCTGACAACCCCACGGTCTCGCGTTGCGTGGTTTTATCTTCGGGGATCCATGGCGATGAAACCGCACCGATTGAGCTGATTGACGGGTTGCTGGCCGATATTCTCAGTGGCGCATTGATTCCGACGGTGCCGTTACTGCTTATTATTGGTCATGCAGAAGCCATTAAAGCCCATACCCGGTTTATCGAAGATAACTTGAACCGACTTTTTGGTGGCTGGAATCAAGAAAAAAACGAAGAACACCACTTGGCTAACCAGCTACAGCAAGCAGTCAGTGACTTTTTTGCGGCGCAGCCCGCGTCAATGCAGCGTTGGCACTTGGATTTACACAGCGCTATTCGCGACTCTTTCCACTATATGTTTGGCGTGATCCCCACGACGTCTAAAGCGACGGATGTACGCCCACTGGCGGCCTTGCTCAACGATGCGCAAATGGATGCGAGTGTTCTGTCACAATCGCCATCCCCCACATTCAGCTGGTACAGCGCCAACCATCATGATGCCTTGGCGGCGACCTTAGAAATGGGGCGTGTTGCGCCACTGTATGAGAACGACATGCGTGAGTATGCACCGCTTAATCAGACATTACGCACGCTCCTTAGCGAGACTGCGTTGCCCTCGACACTGACACCCATGCGTTTTTATCGAGTAACACGCACGTTGACGAAACACACCGAGCAGTTTGCGCTGACGTTTTCATCCTCGGCGAAGAACTTTACGCCGTTTCAGCAAGGTGAATGCTTAGCCACGGATGAAGGCATGAGCATTTATGCTGAGCAAGACGGTGAAGTCGTGATCTTCCCCAATGCGAATGTGCCTGTTGGCCATCGTGCTGGATTATTAGCCACGCCTTTTCGCCCTGATGCCGACCAGCCCTTGTATGTGAATACAACATCAGCGTAATTGCGTACTCTTGCCACACGCTGGTCGTTAGCGCTTTTCAACCGTTGATTCAGTCGGTAAAGTACATTGCATTATTATGTGCTAAATAGATGGTCGAACGACCCATGCAAGTGTCATCACTCACCGCCCGCCAACATATCCGTTGGCGGCGCGCGTTATGTCTTTTTTCCTGTCTTTTGTTGTTAGCCAGTGGCGTGGCGCTAAGTGTGGGAGAGCTCTGGATTAATCCGCTCGCGCCCGATTCGCCATTGGCGCAACAACTGCTGATCCAGCTGCGTTTGCCTCGGGTGTTAGCTGCATTATTGATAGGAGCGTCGCTGGCGATGGCGGGAGCCAGCTTGCAAGTATTGCTGGGTAATCCTTTGGCTGAGCCGGGTGTGCTTGGGATCTCCGGTGGGGCGAGCATTGCGGTCGTCTTATTATTACTGCTTGCGCCTACGTGGGCATCAAGCTCGCATATGGCGATTGCTGCGATGCTAGGCGCCAGTACCTTTACCTTGATATTGGTGATGTTGGCACGCCGGGCATTAGCCACGTCCCGAATTTTATTGGTGGGGGTTGCCCTGAGCATCTTAGCCGGCTCGGGAGTGACATTGGCATTTTATTTCAGCACCGACTTTAACCTACGCCAATTAATGGTTTGGTTAATGGGATCGCTATCGGGCATGCGTTTAGAGCATGTTGCGATATTGTCGATAACGTTACCTTGTATTGCGCTATTATGGCGCTACGGGCAAAAACTCGATCAACTCATGCTTGGCGACCAACAAGCACAGCAATTGGGACTTGATACTCATCGGCTGCGTTGGCAGTTGATTGTGCTCGTGAGCATACTGGTTGGGGTATCGGTTGCGACGGCCGGTGTGATCGGCTTTATTGGTCTAATTGTGCCGCATTATTTGCGCTTATGGTTGGGCAGCCGTAATTGCTACTTGTTGCCAATGTCGGCGCTTGCCGGCGCATTATTGCTCGTCTGTGCGGATACCATTGGACGGCTTATTATTCCCTCGGCGGAGTTACCTGTCGGCGTGGTGACCAGTGTGATTGGTGCACCTTTGTTTATTTGGATGTTAGTGAGGGCGGGGTAATGGTGGTTCATGCGCAAGATGTGAGTTTGCCGCCGAGGCTTTTCCCCCTTTCCCTATCCGTTGAAGCCGGGCAGGTGGTGCATTTAATTGGGCCTAATGGCAGTGGCAAAAGTACCTTGTTACAGCTTCTCTCGGGATTAGAGATGCCAGAGACTGGTCACATCGCGATCAATAGCCAACGTCTCGGCGGTCAAACCCGGCAAACATTGGCGCAGTGGCGCGGCTACCTGATGCAGCATCAACGTCCGGCGTTCGTCATGGCGGTGTTTGAATACCTTAGTCTGGTGCTTGATAGCTTACCAAGACAAAGCTTACAGCAAATGGCTGGCAGTGCACGTGATGAGGCGGTGAATCATATCGCCTCGCGTTTAGCTGTTTCCGATAAACTCCATCGGCGCATTGATAGCTTGTCCGGAGGAGAGTGGCAACGTGTTCGTCTCGCCGGCGCTTTGTTGCAAGTGTTGCCGTCACTTAACCCTCATGCGTGTCTGCTATTACTGGATGAACCGGCAACTGGGCTTGATGTGGCACAACAAGAAATCATCTACCAAGAAATTAGCATGATGGCAGCAACTTATGGCATTGCGATTGTGATGGCGAATCACGATCTCAACCGGACATTGGTACATGCCGATAAGGTATTATTGCTTAACCAGGGACGCCTTGTTGCCACTGGGCGCCCTGGGCAGGTGTTAACCGATCGCCAACTTTCAGAGGTGTTTGCGACCCCGCTCGAGCAAGTCTCCACGGTAAATGGCCCCGTGATTATGCGTGCGCGAACGAGTTAACTACCACGCGTTGCTAGTCACGTTCATCGTTGTCGATAACCGTTAATTTGGCGCGAATAAAGTCAGCATGATCGACATAAAGTAGATCGGCCGTTTTTCGAATCACGGCTTCCTCTAAGGGGTCGATGTTTTCATCAGCGTAAGCCACCGACCACATGGCTTCGATAAGCAAAATCCGTGTGTGCGGGTCGAGATCGCGTAATTTGTCGGTATATTCATAGAGTGACGTTGCATGCTCACTGTGTTGTCGTGCTTGCTCAAGTAACGATTCAGCTTGCGTGGTCTCAAGCGATAACAGTTGGCAGATCCGTGCTTTCTTGGTCTCCTTCTCCCTTTCATCAATATCATGATCCGCCATGGCGACTTCACTGAGCAGGCCAGCCATCGCTTGATGCCGTGATAAGCCTGCCTGATCGCCCTGTTGCCCCAGATCGGCCGCAAAGGCAGATTCTAATTTACTAAATAGCTGTTTAAGCATGGCGCTTCTCCCTACTGCGAAGTCATTTAGGTCTGTCATAGAATACGGTGCGAATCCTATGCAGGTTTGATTCTTTTTACTTTGTGATAGGATGCGACACCAATCAACCTTATTTATCGGCTGTGACACTGATAAACGCCTTAAAAGATTAAGCAGTAAGCAGGAATCGCCTTGAGTTCACGTCATCACAACACGCCAGACACGCTATTTGCAGCCTTAAACGATTGTATGCTGCAAGACCGTTTTCGCTTTAAAAAACGCATTCACGGTGCGCAGAAAATCAATAAAAACGATGCCAAACAGGCCGTTTACGATCAAATCGCCGCGGATATGGCGCAAAGCATGCAGCGCCTTTTATCACGACAAACGAGCACGCCCACCATTAGTTATCCTGAGGCATTGCCCGTTAGTCAGAAAAAAGACGATATTGCCGAGGCTATTGCCAACCATCAGGTAGTGATTATTGCCGGTGAAACGGGATCGGGTAAAACCACTCAGCTACCCAAGATTTGTATGGAATTAGGGCTGGGTGTTGCAGGGACCATTGGTCATACGCAGCCACGTCGCTTGGCGGCGCGATCTGTTGCTTCTCGCATTGCCGATGAGCTTGATGTCGAGCTTGGCCGTAGTATCGGCTATAAAGTGCGTTTTAACGACAAGGTGTCAGATGCGACTCAAGTAAAGCTGATGACTGACGGGATTTTGTTGGCAGAAATTCAGCATGATCGTTATCTCAATCAGTATGACTGCATTATCATCGATGAAGCGCATGAACGTAGCCTCAATATCGACTTTATTCTCGGCTATTTGCGCGAGTTGCTGCCAAAGCGTCCCGACTTAAAAGTCATCATCACCTCGGCGACCATCGACCCAGAACGTTTTTCTAAGCATTTCAACAATGCCCCCATGATTGAGGTGTCTGGCCGCACTTATCCGGTTGACGTGCGCTATCGTCCGTTGGCTGCTGAAGACGATGAAAGCGACCGCGATCAGCTTGAAGCGATTAGCGAAGCCGTCGATGAGCTTTGCACCGAAGGGCCAGGCGACATTCTGATCTTTATGAATGGTGAGCGAGAAATTCGTGACACGGCCGATCACTTGCAACGTCGCCAGTTACGGGATACCGAGATTTTACCGCTCTATGCTCGGCTTTCTGCCGGCGAACAAAATCGTGTTTTTCAATCTCATTCTGGGCGACGGATTGTACTGGCCACCAACGTCGCAGAAACCTCGTTGACGGTCCCGGGGATCAAGTATGTGATTGATCCGGGTACGGCGCGCATTTCACGCTATAGCTACCGCACCAAGGTACAGCGGTTGCCCATTGAGCCAATTTCGCAAGCCAGTGCCAACCAGCGTAAGGGCCGTTGCGGGCGTGTGTCAGAAGGGATTTGTATTCGCCTTTATAGCGAAGACGATTTTTTAGGTCGACCTGAGTTTACCGATCCGGAAATTCTTCGAACCAATCTGGCGTCGGTGATTTTGCAAATGACGGCGCTTGGTCTGGGTGATATTCAAGCCTTTCCGTTTGTTCAGCCACCTGATAGCCGTCACATTAAAGACGGTGTGCGCTTACTCGAAGAGCTGGGGGCAATTAAATCCGGACAAGTGGCCTCCAAGCGTCAGCTGACGGGAGTGGGCAAAACCCTGGCCAAGCTTCCGATTGATCCGCGTTTAGCGCGCATGGTGATTGAAGCGCCTAAGTATGGGGCACTCAATGAAGTGATGGTGATTGCTGCCGCGCTGGCGATTCAAGATCCGCGTGAGCGTCCGGCGGACAAACAGCAACAAGCCGATGAGCAGCACCGCCGGTTTGCCGATAAAGAATCCGACTTTTTAGCGTATGTCAATCTGTGGGGCTACGTGAAAGAGCAGCAACAATTGCTGTCGAATAACCAGTTCCGCAAGCAGTGTAAAAAAGACTACCTCAACTACCTGCGTGTACGAGAGTGGCAAGATGTCCACTACCAAATTACCCAGGTAATGAAAGAGCAAAACAGCGCATTTAACCAAGAGCCGGCAAACTATCAGGCTGTGCATATGGCTTTACTCGCCGGCATGTTGAGTCATATTGGTTTAAAAGACCAAGAGAAGAACGATTACCAAGGTGCCCGCAATGCACGTTTCCATATTTTTCCTGGATCGGGCTTATTTAAAAAACAGCCTAAATGGGTGATGGTGGCCGAGCTGGTCGAAACCTCCAAATTATGGGGGCGAATTGCCGCGCGGATCCAACCCGAGTGGGTCGAACCCTTGGCGCAGCATCTGATTAAGCGCACCTACAGTGAGCCGCATTGGTCTCGGAAGCAGGCGGCGGTCATGGCAAGCGAAAAAGTGACCTTATACGGGATCCCGATTATTGCCAGCCGCAAAGTAAACTATGGCCCGATTGATCCTGTGCTCAGCCGCGAACTATTTATTCGCTCGGCGCTGGTTGAAGGCGACTGGCAGACTAAGCACGCCTTTTTCCGTCAAAATCAAAAGCTGCTTGCAGAGGTAGAAGAGCTAGAGCTTAAATCGCGTCGCCGCGATATTTTGGCAGACGATGACACCTTGTTTGATTTTTATGACCAGCGTCTCGATCACAGTGTGGTCAGTGGTCGCCACTTTGATAGCTGGTGGAAAAAAGCCCGTCAGGACGATCCCGATTTACTGAATTTCGAAAAAGCCATGCTGCTGCAAGGTGATGCGAGCCATGTCACCGAGTTAGATTATCCCAACGTTTGGTATCAAGATAACGTCAAACTCAAGCTCAGTTATCAGTTTGAACCTGGGCAAGATCATGATGGGGTCACGGTGCATATTCCGTTACCAATTCTCAACCAGGTATCTGAAGAGGGCTTTGATTGGCATGTGCCGGGTCTGCGTCATGAGCTGATTGTCGCATTGATCAAATCCTTGCCTAAGCCGTTACGTCGTAACTTTGTCCCGGCCCCCAACTATGCCGATGCAATCTTACAGCGCGTGACGCCACTAGAGGCGCCTTTGCTAGATAGTATGGAAAAAGCCCTTAAGCAGATGTCAGGGGTGACGATTGCGCGTGAAAGCTGGAACTTCAGCCAACTTCCAGAGCATTTGCGGATGCAGTTCCGCGTCGTCGATGATAAAAATCGAACCCTCGCGGAAAGCGAAGATCTGAACGCGCTCAAGGTGTCACTCAAAGATCAGGTTCAGGCCACCTTGTCGGACGTGGCAGATGATGACATTGAGCAGCAAGGGATCACGCAATGGCACTTTGGCCGTTTGCCATCGCGTTATCAGCAAAAAAAACATGGCTTTGAAGTCAAGGCTTACCCGGCACTGGTGGATGAAAAAGACAGCGTCGCGATTCGCTTATTTGAAACGGAAGATCAGCAACTAAAAGCGATGCAGGCCGGACAGCGCCGGTTGATTTTACTCAATGTGCCATCGCCGATTAAGTATCTTCATGCACATTTACCCAACAAATCAAAGCTGGGGCTGTACTTTAACCCCTATGGGCGTGTGCTGGATTTAATCGATGATTGTATTGCTTGTGGCGTCGATAAATTAATTGCTCAGCACGGCGGCCTTACTTGGGAAGAGGCCGAGTTTGAGTCGTTAAAAGAAACCGTGCGTGCAGAGCTAGGCGATACAGTGGTCGACATTGCTCAGCACGTTGAGCAAATCCTGACGCATGCGTTTACTATCAACAAAAAACTGAAAGGCAAAGTAGATTTGTCGATGGCATTTGCTATGTCTGATATTAAAGCGCAATTGGAAGGCTTGATATACAAAGGGTTTGCCACCTACTGTGGTTGGGAGCGGCTGCCGGATATTTTGCGCTATATGAAGGCGATAGAGCGTCGACTAGAAAAATTACCCGTCGATCCGACGCGCGATCGTAACCATATGCTCAAGATAGAGTCGGTCATGAACGACTATAAAACGCTGTATAACAAGCTGCCAAAAGGAAAGCCGGTGCCTGATGAGGTGAAGGCGATTCGTTGGATGATTGAAGAGCTACGCGTGAGTTACTTTGCTCAGCAATTGGGTACCCCGTACCCGGTCTCTGATAAGCGGATCAAAAACGCAATGGCTGCGCTTTAATTGTGGCAACCTTCTGCCACCGTCGACTTGCGCGTGTACGTCGGTCTGCGGTGAGCTGATTAAATTACTTAACTATCAATAGCTAATGAAACCGTGTCTTTATGGCACGGTTTTTGTTTTTGTCAATACAGGCACGCTAACTAGATAGCCTGTATTGCAGTGGCAAAACAAGGAGCACATCATGATGCGATTCATTCTTCCCTCTTGGGGACTTGGGCTGTTGGGCTTACTTACGTTGAGCATCTCTCATCCCGTATTGGCCAGCTTTAAAGATGACGTCAGTGGGCTATATCAATCCCTTCACCTTGAAGGAGAGGTGTCTTATCACGCTTTTGCCGATGCCTACCGTCACTTTTCCCAGCATCACAGTGCCAAACCTGTGATGACGTTGATTGATTATGGTAAGCCGTCGACCGAGAAACGCTTTTGGGTGATTAATGTCAAAACGCGTAATGTCCTTTTTCGTTCGTACGTCTCGCATGGCAAGAACAGCGGGAATCTGTATGCCAAGACGTTTTCTAATCGCGTCAATTCGCGACAAACATCCCTCGGCATTTATCGTGCAGCGGAAACGTATCACGGCAAACACGGCTATTCGCTGCGCTTAGATGGCCTCTCTGAAGGTTTGAATGATAAGGCGCGTGAACGGGCAATTGTGATTCACGGTGCTGACTATGCCAATCCCGCCATGATTGAGCAAAGCGGTCGTCTTGGACGAAGCTGGGGATGCCCGGCATTACCCACTGATTTATCATCTCGTGTGATTGATGTGATCAAAAATGGCACCTTCATCTATGCCTTTTCCCACCAGGCATAAAAAAGCCCGCGAGTCAGTTATCACGATGCATTGCAAAGCTCACTACCGAACAATAACTGTTGCTAGCTTACTGCCAAAATCATCTTCCTTTTACCGCTTAGGCTTAGATTCTGGTTAGCCTTTAGCCTTATGCGATAAGGAGGACAATGATGCGATATATTAACCGGCTCAGTATTGGTTTGCTTTTTGCTTGTGTGCTATCCCCGGCCATATCATTGAGTGCTCCATCGGCACCGGCATTGATGCACGGCGTGGATGGGCAGTTAGCGTCACAAAGCTATCAAGGCTTTTGGGCGAGTGAGAAGCTAGACGGCATTCGGGCCTACTGGACCGGCACGGAATTGTTGACGCGCCAGGGGAATCCCATTCATGCACCGCAATCGTTTCTGGCTGCCTTGCCTAATGTGCCCCTTGATGGGGAGTTATGGGCTGGGCGCGGTGAATTTCAAACCGTATTGCGAACGGTGCTTGATAAGACGCCAAATGACAGTGACTGGCAACGTATTGGTTTTTACGTGTTCGATCTTCCACAACATCCAGGCCCCTTTGCTGAGCGCTATCTGGCATTAAAACGTCTGGCCGAGCAAGGAGGCGACGTGATCCAGTGGGTTGAGCAGCAGCCGGTGGCCAATGACCAAGCACTGGCCGATCGCTTGGCTCAAATCACCGACGCGGGTGGCGAAGGGCTGATGCTGCATCATCCAGAGAGTTTATACCTTGGCGCGCGCGTTGATAGCTTGGTCAAGCTTAAGGCGTACCAAGAAGTCGATGTGTCTGTGGTGGGAATGAATCCGGGGCAGGGACGTTTGACCGGAATGATGGGATCACTCCAAGTGCAGATGGCGGATGGCACTGTGTTTAACGTTGGCTCTGGTTTTACCGATCAACAGCGTCAACGCCCGCCTGAGCAGGGGCAGACCATTGTCGTACGTTATAACGGCGTGACGGATAAAGGGATCCCACGTTTTGCCCGCTTTATACGAGAAAAAGTCGCACTCTAGGCGCGACTTGACTCGCTTGTTGTTCGGCGGCTAGTGAGATGCGGTTGTCGATGAGCCTGACGTTGCTGTCTTGGTCACGGTATCCGAGGTTGGGTGCCGCAATTGATGGTCAAGACATTGGCAATCGGTGCTGTACTTTTTCTTGCCGGTTTTTCCGATCCCAGGGTTGAAGCTGTTGGTTGGATCAAGCTGATGATAAAAGTTGGCTAAATCGGGCTCTGCCGCATAAAGGTGTCCCACATTATGCTCTGCCGGATATTTCGCGCCGCGGGTTTCTAATTGCGCCAGCATCTTAGCTTTGATTGCTGCCACGTCTGCGCCTTTTTTGATCACATAGTCTTGGTGAAACACATGACAGAAGAAATGGCCGTAATAGAGCTTTGTCACTATGTTTTGTTCAATCTCTTCGGGCAAGTGTTCTTGCCATTCGGTTTCATTACGTTTTAGTGCAATGTCGAGAGCCAAAATGTCTTCACTATCCCGGTGGTGCATAATGTGATAGCGGATCGCTGCACCGGCGGCGGCAAAACGATGCAACATCGCTTTTTTGGCTTCATCCGCATTACAGGCAAAATAGTCACTGTCTGGGTGCTCGGCAAAAAAGCGGCTTAAAAAGGCGGATATCTCATTAATGCCCTCGTCAGAGGCTTTCACGATCAAGTGATGCTCATATCGATCGCGAAATGCCAACATGCGTTTGGGTAAATGCTGAGGAAATAATTGACTGGCATACTGCATCACTTTGTCGGGTAAGGACTTAGGCAGCAGCGGTACTTTGTCTAACCAGGCGGTGATCTGGGCTTTTAAGGCAAACATCTTGGGGATTGAATCGGTACCCAGTTGCCCAATCGCGAGAAACACGTCTTTTCCGTAACGCTCGGCGATATTAAAGGCATCACGGTGCATGTATTCACCGACCTCTGGCAAATGCGACAATTCAGACAGTACACGTCGACGCAGCGTATTGAAGACATCTGGATCATTGGTACCCAGATAAAAAACTTGCTCGCGCTCGGGGATAGGATAGGTGTCTAGTCGCACAGCGAACACAGCGAGTTTACCGGCACATCCGCTTACTTCATGCAGGCGACGTTTATCTGCGTTATAACGAGCAGGGCTGTCGGCATCGACATCACGCAAGATGTGCTCATAGTCATGGGCGGAGGCTTTACGGTCGTCAAACACAACGTCTTCGCGACGGTAATCCCCTTTTTCAACGCGAGAGAGTATGGTTTCTGGGTCGTCACCCAGGGCAATACCTAAATGGTTGACCAGTACTAATTCACCGTGTTCAGTCAGTTGCGCGAATAGCGAATATTCCGTATAAGCTGGGCCACGCTTCACTAGCGCTCCCCCTGAGTTGTTCGCCACGCCGCCGACAATTGAGGCGCCAATACACGACGAGCCTATGACCGAGTGAGGCGCTCGATGGTGGGGACGCAACGTTTTCTCTAAGTGATGCAGTGTGGTGCCAGGGAAACTGATCACTTGCTTGCCATCATCAATCAATTGTAATCCGTCGAGGCGGGTGGTGTTGATAATAACGACATCACGATCATAGTCATCCCCTTTGGGCGTAGAGCCCTCGGTTAACCCCGTGTTAGCCGCTTGCATAATCATGACCACATCGGCTGCAACACAAGCTTGTAGCACGCGCCATTGCATCACTAACGAGGTTGGAAAGATCACGGCCAGTGCCGATCCGCCCCCAGAGCGCCACCCCATGCGATAGTGCTGGGTTTGGCTTTTATCGGTAAGGAGGTTGTCGTTGCCCACGATGTCCGTCAACGTCGAGAGAAAAGTTTGCTGCTGGGTTGACGACAAACGTGATGGAGTATTCATAAGCGTTCCTTTCCTTCATGTTTACAAAGGCTGGGGTCAGCCTAGCTGGCCCGCTTGTGGTCAGGCAGGCCGAGAGACGCTCGGCCTGATGGATTGAGATTACGCTACAGTGAGCACATCAGCAAATTGCAGTATGTTCACCAATATAATGCCAATAATGCCGGCCGCGACTAAATAATACAGCGTGGGTAAAATCGTTTTTCTGAGCGTCGCGCCTTCTCGCCCAAGTAAGCCAACGGTTGCAGAGGCGGCGACGACGTTGTGTATTGCAATCATATTGCCAGCTGCCGCGCCAACGGCTTGTAGAGCAATGACAACCACCGTCGATGCGCCCAGGGTCTGTGCGACTTCAAACTGAAATTGACTAAACATCATGTTCGAAACGGTGTTTGAACCGGCAATAAATGCGCCTAATGCGCCAATTGTTGCACTCAGCGCTGGGAAGCCATCGCCGACCAGATCAGCGGCAAATCGTGCGGTCATCACGGGCATACTGACGAGTTCGGCACCATTCACGCCTGAGTTGATAAAAATACGCACCATTGGAATCGTAAAGACCAAGACAAAGCCGGCGCCGATCAGTGTTTTACTCGACTCGCGTGCAGCTGTCATTAGTGGGGCTAATTGACGAGCTTGTAATAAGACGGCGAGTAAGGCCACAAATGCCAGAATGCCCCCAGGGAGATATAAAGGCTGAATGGCGGCATTGATGCCCGTTTCACCAAACAGAGCGGAGAAACTTAAGCTCACATCCGTGAGTGCGGTTTTAACGGTTGGGCTGACGCGGCTAATCACCAAGAAGACAGCTAATAGGATATAGGGCGTCCAAGCCATAGCCATGCTCATGGGTTTATCTTGGATTTTAAGGTCCATTTTTAATGATCCTAGCCAATGTGTCGGCCACGTGGATTCATCATCAAAGTCCCACTGCGTCTTGGGAACAAGAAATCCTTTCCGCGCGGCTATCGTGACCAGCACAATACCGACGAGCCCGCCGAGTAGTGATGGAAACTCCGGGCCGAGCAGCCAGCCGGTGAGCGCGTAGGGAACCGTAAAGGCTAAACCAGCAAAAATCGCAAAAGGCGCGACCGCCAAGCCTTCTTTCCAGCTTTTATTTTTTCCAAAAAAACGGGTCAGCATCATAGCCATGAGCAGCGGCATAAGGGTGCCGATCACCGCATGAATAAACGAGACTTGCGTGGTAATTGCCTGCAAGTAGGTGGCCCAATCGCTGCCGTTGGCGGTGAGGGTCTGACCAATAGCATGACTGTCTAATCCTTTATTAACCCCGACGATAATGGGGGTCCCCACGGCGCCGAATGACACAGGGGTTGACTGGATCATCATGCCGACCACTACCGCTGCAAGCGCAGGGAAACCGATGGCAACCAAGAGTGGCGCGGCAATTGCAGCAGGTGTCCCAAACCCAGATGCTCCCTCAATAAAAGAGCCGAAACACCAAGCGATGATAATGGCTTGTATTCGCCTGTCGTCCGAGATAGTGGTAAAACCATTTCGAATCACGGTGATCGCGCCTGTGTGCTTTAACGTGTTAAGTAAAAGGATGGCACCAAACACGATCCACAGGACAGCGGCGGTGATAATGAGTCCTTGGGCAATAGAGGCCGATACGCGCGCTGCGCTCATTTGCCACTGGAATAGTGCGATCAAGACTGTCATGATAAAGGCAACCGGCATCGCCTTTTTGGCAGGCCAGTTTAACCCCACCAGTAAAATAGCAGCCACCACAATGGGTGAGAACGCAACGAGGGCGTAGAGGGTATCTGTCATAAGTATTCCTTAGTTAGGCGTCTCTTCCGTTAAATCACGTAAAAAAGTGGCGTCACTCATGTGTTGTTATTTTGCTGACAGCTCGGTGACGTAATGTTAACAAGGTGTGACATTACGCGTTTACATTTCTCTGATATATGGAAATAATGAAAATAATTACTTCCATTACTGACACAATATGCCTAAAACAGATGATCTCGTTCTTTTTGCTCAAGTTGTTGAGTATGGTTCTTTTAGTAAGGTCGCGGAAATAAATTCCCTGACAAATTCCGTAGTTAGCAAACGTGTTAAAAAGCTTGAAGAAGGCTTAGGCGTGCAGCTTTTGTACCGTACAACGCGCAAACTGACCCTTACTGATGCAGGGCGTACCTTGTACCAAGGTGCAAAAACTGTGAAGCAGGCCGCTGATGAAGCGTTTGATGCTGTTGCAGGACTAGGAGAAGCGATTACTGGGCAGATAAAGATATCCGTCCCGACAATCTCGGGTGAGTTATTGTTAGCCGAAGCGGTCGCTGAGTTTTGTGGTCAATATCCCGGCTTGAATATTGATATGTCTTTGAACAACCGCTTCGTCGATTTGATTGATGAAGGCTTCGATTTAGTGATCCGTACAGGGTACTTGGAAGACTCGAGTCTTATCGCTCGCCATATTCTCGATTCTCAGTGGGTCGTATGTGCAGCACCAGGCTATATTGCTCGCCACGGCAGGCCTCAGCACCCCATTGAGCTTAAACAGCATAACTGCTTGCAATACGCGTATCAGACCACAGGTGCGAGTGATTGGGAGTTTAAAGGCGAGGATAAAAATCAAGTCATCAAAGTGACAGGTAATCTGTCTACGGATAACCCGATTGCATTGCGCCAGGGAGCGTTGAGTGGTCATGGGATCGCTTATGTGCCGCGCTGTTTGGTGTATAACGATTTAATCGAAGGGGATTTGATTGATCTTTTCCCTGATCAAGTGGGAAAAAAACTTGGGATTTACGCGGTTTATCCGTTTACACGTCAACCGCCGAAAAAGGTACGCTTATTGATTGAGCATATTCGCAATAAGTATTTGGCTATTCAGCACTGCTTCTAGTTGGCACGGCTTCTAGGGAATCAGTATTCACTGGGCGATTTCATCACTGTGAGTGGCCCTGACTAGCGAGCTTCAGGGCCGATAGGACACTATTAAGTCACGGGGCTATATGGTGCTGTAAGCGTCTTTTCGCTGATTAAATCGCTCAACCAGGTCTTGAATTGCCGCTTCGCAATAGGGGCGTAATCCACTGGCTACCATGGTCTTGCATCCGTGACCGACTTGTTGGCCGTTAACGATAAAATCGAAGGCGAGCTCGACTTTTCCTCGTTTTCCGCTGACATGCATTGCTGAATCGGAGAGCTCGACTTGCGCAGAGGCAATCGATAAATCGTCGAATGCTAGGCTCATTTTTTCATACATCACCAATGGGCGATCGGTGTTTATCATCATCTGTTGCTCACGCATCAGTGGCACCATGATGTGGGGGAAGTTCTTACCAGAAAACTGAACATAATGAGTAGCTATTTCGGTCGCCAATGCCTGATCATGGCGCACCGCGCCGCGTCGAGTCATTGTTAGGTAGCGCTTTTGATCATCGTCGACGACAGTGACTTCCTCATCTGTTTCAACGATAGTTAAAGGGGTGTTGGCACTGATCATGCCATTAAACTGAATTTCAATTTCCTCACTGATCCCCGTTTTTGCGAGCAAAATAGAAAGGAGCAGATCTCCCGGCACACAAAATCGTGACGCATCGGTATCATGAATGGGGTTAAAGTCACCGGCAACGCGTTTCGCAAAGTCACTCGCTTGTTGGCGAGTAAAAATCAGTTTTCCATCTTGCTCAGAATAATAATGTTCTAAATTCATAGTGAGTAACAGATACGAGAAATAAGCGGCCATTGTAACCCAAGCAGTACCAAGCATTGGTCTAGCCAGTCGTTACATCGCTTATTTGTGAGTTATGTCAACGACTAAGGTCTAAAACCACAATGCTTCAATGGTAAAGGCGAGAGTGGTATAAATGGCGTAGGTTAATGAATTATCAAGGATAGGCGTATGACATTCCCTTATCAACATATCGTAATTTTAACCGGCGCTGGCATATCAGCGGAATCAGGGATAAAAACATTCCGTGATCAAGATGGCTTGTGGGAAGAACACCACATTGAAGATGTTGCAACGCCTGAGGGGTTTGAGCGCAATCCAACGTTAGTGCAGCAGTTTTATAATGATCGCCGTCGACAATTACAGTCGGGAGTGAGCCCAAACCTCGCCCATAACGCCTTGGCTTACTTGGAAAAAACAACCCATGCCTCTGTGCTGGTGGTGACACAAAATATTGACGATCTCCATGAGCGAGCTGGCACCCATCATATTATTCATATGCATGGCGAACTATTAAAGGCACGCTGTAGTCACTCTCAGCAAACCATTGATTGGAAAGGTGATATTTCGGTTTCTGACCACTGTCACTGTTGTCAAATGCCGGCACCTTTGCGGCCTCATGTTGTTTGGTTTGGTGAAATGCCATGGGGCATGGGGAAAATTCATGAGGCGTTAAATAAAGCGGATTTGTTTATCTCTATAGGGACATCGGGGGCAGTGTATCCCGCGGCGGGCTTTGTGCATGAAGCGGCAATGCATGGCGCGCATACAATTGAAATCAACCTCGAACCCAGTGCGGTTGAGAGCGAGTTTGATGAACGGCGCTACGGCAAAGCAAGCACTTTAGTGCCTGAGCTGGTGGATGAGATACTGGCGCTTGAGCGATAAATCAGGGGCGTCTTTGCCCCTGACAGTCTAGAACAGCACGCGGGATCACATACCAGCTTTTAAGCGTTGAAAATAATCTTCATAAAGTCGGTTGGCGTCACCTACATCGTTTTGCCATTCGCCGGCAGCCATCACCGACTGTGGTGGATAAATTTGCGGGTTATTTTTAAACGCGGCAGGCAATAACGGATAGGCGGCTTTCACGGGCGTTGGATAACCTATCTGCAGGGCAAGCTTAGCGGCGTTTTCCGGACGTAAGAGAAAATCGATCATTTTATGCGCGGCATCGACGTTTTTAGCATCCGCTGGAATCGCGAGGCTATCCATCCAAAAAATTGCGCCTTCTTCTGGCCACACCATGTCGATCGATGCGCCTTCTTGACGCGCCATGTAGGCACTGCCATTCCAAAGCATGCCTAGGGTGACTTCGCCCGCTAAAAACGGGTTAGCCGGAAAATCAGAATTAAAGAGCAATACATTTGGCATCAACGCTTTAAGTGACTCATAGGCCGCTTTTATTTCTTCCGGATCTGTGGTGTTGGCTGAGTAACCGAGTTTTCGCAGGGCAATGTGAAATAGCTCTCTGGCATCATCCATCATCGACAGTTGGCCTTGCCATTTGGGATCCCATAAATCTGCCCAGCTCGAGACATCGGCTTTGTCCATAAAGTCGGTGTTAACGCCGATACCTGTCGCTCCCCAAATATAGGGCACAGAATAATCATTGTTAGGATCAAAAGGTTTGTTCAAGTTAACCGGATCCAGACCTGAAAAATGCTGGAGTTGCGATTTGTCGATTTTTTGTAGCATGCCTTGCTGACGCATTTTAGCGACATAGTAAGTTGACGGCACCACAAGATCATAGCCCTCAGGATGCGTTTTCAATTTGGCATACATGGTCTCATTGGACTCATAGGTGGAGTACATCACCTCAATACCCGTTTCATCGGTGAAATCTTCGATAACCGAATTAGGGATATATTCAGACCAATTGTAAAAATACAAAACATCATTGTTCGCGGCGGTCGCGGTAGACGTAAGTAATGCACCGAACAGGGTAAGCGCAAAAAAGGGGGACCATTTAACCATGGTGAGCTCCTCGTAACACAAAAAGGAGGGCGGCTGACCTGTCAACTGCCCTGGGGAATGGATTATTTTAGTCGATCTTTGGCTAGCCATTGTGAGCACATGACCAGTACGAGTGACACAATCAGCATAATGGTGGCAAGGGCGTTAATTTCTGGCGACACGCCGACTTTTACCATGGAGTAAACTTTGAGCGGCAAGATTTCATAACCTGGCCCGGTGACAAAAGAGCTGACGATGACATCATCCAGTGACAAGGTGAAGCTTAGTAACCAGCCCGCTGCAACCGCGGGAGCGGCAAGCGGTAGGATGATTTTGGTCAAAATAACCCATTCGCTCGCGCCTAAGTCACGTGCGGCTTCAAGCATTTTGACATCAAAACCATTTAAGCGGCTGTAAACCGTTACGACTACAAACGGCAGGCAAAAAGTAATGTGTGACAGCAGCAAGGTCAAAAATCCTAATTGTGCGCCCATTAAGATAAAGAGCGCCAACAGCGAGATAGCCATCACGATATCGGGCGACATCATCACCACGAACAGCATACCATTGACAAACTGCTTGCCGCGAAAGCGATAACGAAACAGTGCTACCGCGGTTAAGCTACCTATAATAGCGGCCGCACTAGCAGAAAAAATAGCAATGGTCAGTGAGTTCCCCGCGGCTTGCATCAGGCTATGATTATTTACAAGTTCCTCATACCATTGCCAAGTAAAGCCTTTCCAACTCATCCCAAACTTGCTCGCGTTGAACGAATTGACGATCAAAATCAGAATTGGGATATATAAAAAAGCATAAACCAAAGAGAGGAAGCTGCCTTTAACAAAGCGATTCATGATAATGCCTCCTTACGATTCATCCATTTCCCCACACGCCAATAGGCAAATAGCAGCAGCCCCATGAGCACCGTCAGAGAAATACTGGCCGCGGAACCAAATGGCCAATCGCGAACATTGAGGATTTGGCTCTTAATCACGTTACCGATCAATAGGTTTTTCGCCCCACCTAATAAGTCAGAGACGTAGAACATGCCGAGGGCTGGAAGAATCACCAGTAAACTACCGGCAATAATGCCTGGCGTAGTAAGTGGTAAGATCACGCGCAAGAAGCATTGTAACTTGTTGGCGCCCAGATCGCGTGCCGCCTCTAAGTAGCTGTTGTCCAGTTTTTCAATGCTGGAGTACAACGGCAGAATCATAAACGGCAGCAAGATATAAACGAGACCGATCATGACCGCATATTCGGTGTACATAATACGGATAGGGCGCTCAATGATCCCAAGCCACATTAGGCTTTCATTGAGTAACCCTCTCGTGCCCAGAAAGATTTTGAGGCCATATGTGCGGATTAATGAGTTAGTCCAAAATGGCACAATGACTAAAAAGAGCATCATTGGACGCATTTTTTTGGGCATCTTGGCAACAATAAAGGCAAACGGGTAGCCGATAAGCAGACAAATCAGCGTCGCTAACGCTGCCATGTAGAAGGAATGCCACACCACTTTAGCGTAGAGAGGATCGAGAAGTTTTGCGTAGTTACTCAGCGTGAACGTCATCTCGATAAGATTGGCGTCATCGCGGGTTAAAAAACTGGTGACGATGATCATTAGGTTGGGCAAAAAAACAAATACCAACAACCAGCCGACCACCAAACCAATAATGGCTGTTTGAAGATTAAGCTTTTTCATCGGCCAATACCACCTCCCAGCTCTCTACCCAGGTCAAGGTGACTTTTTGATTCAGAGAGTGATCAACATCTGGATCGTCTTCATTAAAAAACTCACTGACCATCACGGTTTGCCCTGACGGAAGCTCGAGTACTGAATCCAGGGTCATGCCTTTATAGTTACGCTCGCGTACGTAGCCGACAATACCGTTAGGCTCCGCATCATCGCTAATTTCTTGTAGGCGAATGTCTTCAGGGCGCAGCAATACCTTGACCTTATCGTCAGGCTTCACATCAAGCTTGCAGAATACCTCGCACTCACGGGATTCAATACTGGCCCAAATGCGGTTTTCATCGATGCGTTTAATCACGGTGGCATCAAAGACATTGATTTCGCCAATAAACCGGGCGACAAACAAGTTCTTTGGCTCTTCATAGATCTCTCGTGGTGAGCCGTCTTGTTCGATTTCGCCTTCACGCATGACCAGTATACGGTCAGACATCGACAACGCTTCTTCTTGATCATGGGTGACAAAGATAAACGTAATGCCGAGTTTACGCTGAAGCTGCTTGAGCTCCATTTGCATTTGCTTACGCAGTTTATAATCGAGTGCAGAGAGCGATTCGTCGAGCAGTAAGACGCTTGGTTTATTCACCACAGCACGCGCAATCGCAATACGCTGCTGCTGACCGCCTGACAACTGGTGGGGCTTGCGTGAGGCATAGTGGTCCAGCTGCACCATGCGCAGTGCTTCCATCACACGCGGTTCGATCTCATTGCGGTTCACACCTTGCATACGTAAGCCAAATGCCACGTTTTCAAACACACTCATGTGGGGAAATAAGGCATAGCTTTGAAACACAGTGTTGACGTTGCGTTGTTCGGCAGGCAAATCGGTGACATCTTGACCGTCAATGATAACCTGGCCGCTGTCAGCGTCCTCAAGCCCCGCAATTAAGCGTAATACGGTTGTTTTACCACAACCCGAAGGACCGAGAATGGTGAGAAATTCACCGTCATTCACGCTTAAATTGAAGCGGGAAATAATTTCTTTGCCGTCGAAACTTTTGGTTAATGACGCCAGCTCGACAACCGGTTTGTGAGATAGATGGGTGTGATTCAATGGTTCGTTCTCTCTCTACCTGGCAAATTGTCTTGTACATACGTACCCATAAAACAGACGGCGCATAATAGACGCGCACAAGTCGAAGTTAAAGCAATTTTTCTCCCCATTTAGTGCATTTCCTTTCATGACTGGCGTGGATAGCATCCTTGACGCTTTTCAGTGCTCACACAGACAACTTTGGGTTATTTTTCCCGGATCCGTCAGAATGATTTTTAGCTATGGGCGACAGTCAGATATACTGTGTGCATCAGTCATGATAGATAACGATTATGAGTCAACAAGAATACGATAATGCGATACACATGGGCGGGTCGATAGAAACCGCACTGAATGGCCGTTACCGCCTCGATCCGTTTGAGATCATTAAAGAGGCTTTCTCGCAGACCTTAAAACACTTCTGGTCTTTCTTACCCGCGGCGCTGGGCTTATTTGCGACTCAAATTGGTATTCTAATGCTAATGCTTACTTTGTTGCTGGGCGCACCCTCGCATTTGTTTGAGGCGCTTGTCGGGCAACGAGAGCTTACCACCGATATGATCTCCTCCGTGTGGCTAGCTAACTTCACGTCAGAGGTGTTGATTGCACCTTTATATGCTGGGGCAAGTTTGATGGGACTTAGCCATGCGATCGGCTTTCGTTCCAAGCCTCGTCATCTGCTAAAAGGGTTAGCTTTCGCATTACCCGTCACTGTGGTGATTTGTTTGTCCGCTACGCTGCAAAGTGTCGCGAGTTTGATTTTTCCGCTGCTTAGCCTTTATGTTGCGATGGTTTTTTCCATGGCGCCGTTATTAATTTGCGAGAAGCGTGTCACACCCATGAAAGCTTTGAGTGTGTCTTTCCGCGCGGTAAACAAAAAGCTGTTTCAGATGGCAACCATTTATGCGGTGGTGGGTGTGCTATTTCTCATTTCTTTTGCCACGGCTGGCTTTGCATTGGTTTGGGCGTTACCCTTCCTTTTCAATGTTAAAGGCGTGATTTACCGAGAAATGTTTGGCGTAGGGGTCGAAGTGACCGTGTCACCAAAAAGCGAGAATAATCCCGACAAATCAAACGCGTCATCACCCTCGTCAGGCCAGGATACATTTGATGCCTGAACCACGCTAAGCCCGTATGTGGAGTATCGATGAAAAAAGTAATCAGTGTATTGGCGCTATTGGGGATGATCAGTTTCCCTGCAAGTGCCGAGACATACCGTTTTAGTTATAGCAAACTCTTTACCCAACTAAAGCACAATACCGAAGAGGGTCACCCTGATATCGGTGTGGCGTACTTTATGGTATCAGCGGATTCTGGTCAGGTCTGTCCCATCTCACGAGCTTGGATGCGAAAAAAAGAGCATTATGAGGAATTTACCATTCCTGCCTCGCAAGCGTTGCCGTTGCCGTTGGATAACCAGCTGCGTAAAGTGAATCCCGATGTCTTTGTTGAAACACCGTCAACGCTAAATTGTGATATTTCATTCCAAGTGTTGGTGGATAAGCCGGTCGGAAAGACGCTAACCAGCCAACAAGTTCGCGACTGGCTACCACAAATGGATACCATGATGGAAAACCTGGGTGGGATGTTTGCCTCTTGGTTTATGCCTAAAACGCAGGGGGTGGTGATCCATTTTTCGCCCTCGGCGACAGGGAAAATAACCAGCAGTGAAGGGCAGGATTATACCATTGATGATCATCAAGCTATCATTGATGCTAGCGGCCTTGGGCAAGAGGTTAAATTAACTCTGCCTGAGGCACCCATTAAAGTATCGCCTTGGCTCCCGAAAAACGGTTAACTGCTTGCTGATCTTAGAGGTTGTTAACGCTAAGAGCGGTTAAATTCGAACGATTAGGGAAAGAAAAAAGCGCTCACTAGACCAGTGAGCGCTTTTGTAATTTAGTGATCACACTGTGATCTTATGCCTTGAGATTGACAATATCGAGTGATAATTCAGGGTCTACTTCAACGACCGCTTCTGAGTCAGGCGCCGGGTCAGTAAAGCTTTCCTTATCAAATGCGGTATCGCCATCACCTTCATAAGCCATGCCTGCTACGACTGATTTAAAGTCGAATAATGTCGCATCGGCAAGGTGTGAGGGCACCACGTTTTGCATCGCGCGGAACATGGTTTCAATGCGTCCCGGGTAACGTTTGTCCCAGCCCTGTAACATGTCTTTGATCACTTGGCGTTGCAAGTTAGGCTGAGATCCGCACAGGTTACAAGGAATGATAGGGAACGCTTTCTGCTCTGAATAACGTTCTATATCTTTTTCGCGACAATAGGCCAGTGGACGAATCACAACGTGTTCGCCATTATCGGAGACGAGCTTGGGCGGCATGCCTTTTAGTTTGCCACCGTAAAACATATTTAAAAACAACGTTTCCAGAATATCATCACGATGGTGTCCAAGCGCTATTTTGGTAGCGCCTAACTCTTTCGCCGTGCGGTATAGAATGCCACGACGCAGACGCGAGCACAGTGAGCACGTGGTTTTTCCTTCTGGCACTTTTTCTTTAACAATCGAGTAGGTATCTTCTTCGATAATCTTATATTCGACCCCTAATTCGTCTAAATACTCGGGGAGAATGTGCTCAGGGAAGCCGGGCTGTTTTTGATCCAAGTTAACGGCGATTAACTCGAACGAGACAGGGGCACTTTTTTGCAGACTTTGCAACATATCAAGCAGGGTGTAGCTGTCTTTCCCGCCTGAAAGGCAAACCATAATGCGGTCGCCATCTTCAATCATATTAAAATCTGCAATGGCTTGACCTGTATTCCGGCGAATGCGCTTTTGCAGTTTATTAAACCCGTATTTTTGTGCTTTGCTCAGCTCTTGCGTGCTCATAAGTACTATCGCGTTGTCAGGCAGTCTAAACGCATTAAGCTGCCAGTGTGCATGAATGGCGGGTATGATACGGATTTTGACTATAAATGCTAGTCACTATAAAGGCGGGATGAATATAAACAAGACAGCCAACAACAGGCGGTGAGCTGCACTGCCTGTTGTATGGGCGGGTGACAATGACTTAGTCGTTGGCTCGGGGATCGAGCGGGCTGATATATCCATCAGGCTTGATCGCAAGCAGATCGCAGTCGAGCTGATCAATCATATGCTCTGCTGTGTTGCCGATAAAGACAGCCGATAGTCCAGTGCGGCCAGTTGTTCCTAGGATCACCAACTCTGCATCTAACTCTCGTGCGATATTAGGAATGACATCCTCTGGCAAGCCTTCTTGAACATGGGTTCGCGTCTCTTCGATGTGATGGCGCTGACGCAGTGCCTTCATGGCGGTGAGATGGTGGCCTCTGACGGCATCGGTATAAGCACTAGGATCAAAGTCAGGTAGCTCAATAGTAATATTCACCGGTGTTGCTGGGTAGGCGTTCGCAAGGTGTAGCTCAGCGCCCAGCATCGCACTCATCACGTTGCCTTCATCGACTAATTTGTCGTTGAGTTCGGCGTGGGTTTCTGTTTCTGAAGCCACGTGAACGGACGCGACAATTTTACCTTTATCCGGCCAACCATGCTCTTTTACCAATAACACAGAGCTGGGACATTTACGGAGTAAGTGCCAGTCCGTTGGGGTAAAAATCACTGAACCTAGCGTGTCGTGCTTGTGCGTCGCTTTGACGACAAGATCATGCTGATGACTGAGTACGCGCTCGACAATCGCTTCGTAAGGACGGTTGTGCCAAACGACGACTTTTTCAATCTCACAGTCTTGTGCATTGTGGGACTGAATGATCTCATTCATCCATTCTTCACGCTGGTGCATGACTCCTTGACGCATGGCTTGTCGTTCATCAGACGAAAGCATCGAGGTCATTTCATAAGAAAAGTCGTAAATGGCGAGAAAGAGCGTAAGCTTAACCGCAGAATCACTTCGTTGGCTGAGCGTGACCGCACGTGATAACGCGGGTTGTTGTTCTTGGGAAGGATCAATAACGACGAGAAGGTTGCTGTACCTGGACATATCTGCCTCCTTTGCACAGATGCATCGGTTACTGTCACTTTAACCTAGTTGACCGGGTAGCGCGAAATAATTCATGGTTCCGATAGCAAAAAAGAGAAATGGCGCATTAAAGCGCCATTTATTAACAACTTATTTACCCAAAGTAGGCTTAAACCAAACACTCTTCGTCAGCAAGGCGTGCCAGCTCTTCTAAGTCTAACACTGTAATGTATTTACCCTTTACCGCGAGAATCTCTGATTTTTGGAAACGGCCTAATAGACGACTAATGGTTTCCACCGTTAGACCCAGATAGTTACCAATGTCACCACGAGTCATGGTTAGTCGAAACTCACGCGGTGAAAACCCACGTTGTGCAAAGCGTTTTGAAAGGCTATACAGGAAAGCGGCTAAACGCTCTTCTGCTGTTTTCTTCGATAAAAGCAAGATCATGTCTTGATCACCTTTTATCTCGTTGCTCATTAGTCGCATGATTTGCTGACGAAGCTTTGGCATCTTGCCAGATAAATCGTCGAGCGTATCGTAGGGGATTTCGCAAATCATCGATGTTTCTAACGCCTGAGCAAAACTTGGATGCTCATTATCGTTAATGGCATCAAAGCCAACTAAATCGCCTGCGAGATGGAAAGCCGTAATTTGCTCATCACCTTGTTCAGTGATGGTATAGGTTTTAACCGTTCCTGAGCGTATCGCATAGAGCGCTCGAAGATTATCACCGGCTTTGAACAATTCTTGGCCTTTCTGAATAGGTTTTTTGCGCTCAATGATGCTATCCAGTTGATCCAACTCTTGCTCATTTAACGTAAAGGGAATGCAAAGCTGGCTTATACTACAATCCTGACAATGGATCGCACAGCCACCAGACTGAACCCGCCGAGTGATGATCTTATTCGACACCATACACCTGCCTGATTTTGAAAACGTCAATTAACATATTACACCATTATCGTGTGCTAGGTCGACCTTATATAAGGAGTTTCAATGCACCTTGTAAGGTGTAGAGGCCATAAACTGCCAACATTATGGCACATGTCAAGCGTACTAGACGATTATTCAGTATTGGTTTAATTCGTTCTGCAAACGCGCCAACCGTTAACATTGCCGGTAGCGTTCCGAGCCCAAACCCTAGCATAACTAATCCGCCGCCAGACGCACTTCCCGCAACGGCAGCCCAACTGAGTGCTGAATAGACAAGGCCACAGGGTAACCAGCCCCACACCACACCAAAAGGGTAGGCATAGAGGGGAGAGCGCAACGGCATCAACTTAGAAGAAAGAGGCGAAATATAGCGCCAGAGCTTGCTACCGATACGCTCAATATAACTCAGACCATTCCATAATTGCGCCATATAAGCGGCCAGCAATAGCATCATTACTGCGGCAAAAAGTCGCAATACGGCAAGGTGGTGAGTGAGGTCAGAGAGCGCGAGCAACGAGGCAACTGCGCCCCCAATGAGTGTGCCCGCTACGATATAAGAGGTTATCCGGCCTAAATTGTACAAAAGAATATAGGGCCATTTGGCACGCTCAGCAGGCACCCCGAAGGACATGGCCGCTGCGACACCGCCACACATACCGAGGCAGTGGCCAGCGCCGAGCAAGCCAATCCCTAATGCACCGATAAAATCAACGTTTGTCATGATGTGAAGAGTCAGTGTTATCAGCGTCATTTGACTGAGGAGTGGGCTTTTTCTCTGGTTCTTCTTCATCGAAAAGAATAGAAGAGCCTTGACGCTCAAGATCTTCAAACTGATCGGATTTTACCGCCCAAATAAAGACGACGCCGGCGACACACACCAGCATGATCGCAATCGGAATCAAGATGTACAAACTAGCCATAACGCTATCCTTATTTTTTATTGAGCAGGCGCAGCGAGTTAGACACCACAATAATGGAGCTAGCAGACATTCCGACCACAGCAACATATGGCGCGACAAAGCCCATGACAGCCAAAGGCAAAATGGTCACGTTGTAGCCCAATGCCCAGGCTAAGTTTTCTCGAATGATCCGTCGCGTTTGTTGAGCAAGACGTCTTGCAGTTAGCAGTTTTTCTAAATCATCACCAAGAAGTACCATATCGGCGGATGACTTCGCGATATCGGTTCCGCCTCCCATGGCAACGGATAAATGAGCACCCGCTAAAACGGGCGCATCATTTACACCATCGCCGATCATCAAGGTAATTGTACGACTATCAAGGCTTTGAAGATATGATAGTTTGCCTTGAGGAGACACGCCAGAAACAACAGAGTCTATACCGAGCTCATCAGCGACTTGTTTGACATTGCGTGACTGATCGCCGGTTAACATTGTCGTTTGGATGCCCGCGTCCTTGAACGCGGCAAGTAATCTGGCACTACTGGGCCGGATGGGGTCGATAAGCGAGAATGCCGCGACCGGTTTGTTATCGCAGCTGAGTATGACCGGATACGATTGGTAGCTTTCAGCCCCGTCTGATAACGCGAAACTGGCTTTACCAATGCGCCAATATTGGCCATCGATAGTGCCACTCACGCCTTGCCCGATATGATTATCGGCAGCGCCGACGTTGACTTTTTCCGTGGCCCGAGCCTGAAATGCGTTCGCTATCGGGTGATTGGCGAACGCTTCCAGGCTAGCGGCAATATTGATCACCTGTTGCTCTGTCAACGTGTCGCTGTTGATCTCAATCGTACTGATTTGCACGGTGCCTTCGGTTAATGTGCCGGTTTTATCGACCACTAATCGGTTCACTTTGGTTAACGTTTCTAAGACATGTCCTCGACGCAACATAATGCCGAGTTGACCAAATGTTGACGTCGAGCAGGTCAACGCGGTAGGTGTCGCTAACGACAGCGCACAGGGGCAGGTTGCAACGAGCACCGACAGCATGATCCAAAAAGCATCATCAGGTCGAGAAAAGTGCCAATAGAGCCACGTCGATGCAGAAATAATAAGAATAGCAGCGACAAAATAACGCGCAATTTGGTCCGCCAAAACAGCGACTTTAGGCTTTGCCATCTGTGCTTCATCTTGTAGGCGAACAATGTGCGCGACGAGCGATTCTTTATGGTTATTAATGACGGTGATGTCAACATTGCCCTCAACATTCATGGTGCCGGCATACACGGTATCACCGCTTTGTTTGGTTTGTGGCAACGACTCTCCGGTCAACATGGATTCGTCTACTGATGTTTTGCCTGACAGGATTCGCCCATCGGCGGGAAAAGGCTCTCCCGGTAACACCCGAACGTGATCATCGACCTTTAAGCTGTTGGCCGGAACGGTTTCACCCGTAAGGTGACGTGCCATCTTCGGCACCAATTTCAATAAATTGGCACTGGCTGCTGCCGCTGTACGCCTGGCGCGCATTTCTAAAAAGCGCCCCAACAATAAGAAGAAGGTGAACATTGCCACCGATTCAAAAAAGACCTCACCTTTACCTGTTACCGTTGCGTATAAGCTCGAGAAATAGGCAAAGAGTAGGGCAATCGAAACGGGGACATCCATACCGAGCGTTCTGGCTTTTAGATTACGCCATGCATTTGTGTAAAAAGGTAAGGCGGAATAAAGTAGAACAGGGGTGGCAAAAATAAGACTAATCCAGCGGAAGTAGTTGCGAAAGGTTTCATCCATATCGCCAAACACTTCGAAATACATTGCCACCGCTAACATCATCACCTGCATTGTCGCGAGGCCAGCAATCCCTAACCGATAGAGATATTGTTTCATATTACGATGGTATTGCTGCTCTTGCTTATCCGCTTCAAAAGGGGCAGCTTTATACCCAAGATGATGAATGCGTGTGAGTATTGTGCTCAGTGATGTTTCGCTATCATCCCAACGAACCAGGGCACGGTTGGTGGTGGTGTTAACTTGAATATGGGTAACCCCCTTGGTTCTCTGCAATTGTTTTTCAATCAGCCATGCACAGGCCGCGCAAGAAACGCCATCTAATGAAAGGGGGACTTCTTTTTGATCGGCAACATCACGAACAAACTCTTGTTGTATATCTTGGTTATCATACAAAGTCAGTGATTTAAGCTCTTCTGGCACCAACTCTGCTTTATCTGCGTTCTCGGTACGATACTGATAATAAGAGCTCAAACCACTGTCTACGATAGTGGTTGCCACAGCCTGGCAGCCAGGGCAACACATAAGGCGAGGTTTATCGAAGATCACGACTTGGAAGGTGTCGCCTGTTAAAACAGGATCACCACAGTGATAACAGGGAGTAGTCATGGTTATTGTTTACCGCTTAACGTCAGAGTATTCGAGAGAGGGAAATTAATACGACCGTTGACCTTCCACTGTTTGTCAAACGACGCCAGTTCTATAAACCAAGGGCCGGACATAGGCTCGGCCAAATCGATATGATAAATCCCAGCTTGATTTGGGTTTACCATGACATTCACGTCCTTACGCTCTAAGGTACGATGTTGTATGTGAACTTTCAGCGTCGGAAATGTATCAAGTTGCCCTTTATCAAGTGCGATGGCAATTGCGTCTTCAGTCGCTGACAGTTGCGCTGAAATACCAAGTTGGTCTGCGACTTTCAACTTCGATAAATCAAGGTTAATGGCTTTTCCTTTCTTGTAATAGTCTTCCGCAACAAGAGAAACCGCATTTTTTTGAAATAACGCAAAGGTAGATAGACTCGCGACGACGACAGTCGCTGGTAGGGCGATAAGGAACCAAGGCCAAAACTGCTTGTACCAGGGGGGTATCATCTGAAGCTCCTTGGGATGAGCATTAGGAAGCCCCTGCAAGCAGGGGCCAGTTTATACGTAAGTCTCTATTCTACTTCAGGATTACTCAAACGCCATACATAGGCAGAGAGTATCTGAATTTTTTCTTCGCCAAGATGCGCTTCCCATGCGGGCATAACACCTTGACGGCCACCACGAATGGTTTGTTCCACCGCTCGACGTGAGCCACCGTATAGCCAGATGTTGTCGGTTAAGTCCGGCGCACCGAAAGCAGGGTTACCTTTACCATCTGTTCCATGACAAGCGGCACATACCACAAATCGGGTTTTACCTTTTGCAGCCATTTGCGGGTCGACTTTACGGCCTGACAAACTTAACGCGTAAGCGGCAACTTCTTGGACACCCTCTTCACCCATGGTATCTAGCCAAGCTGGCATATTGCCTTTTCGGCCGTGGAGCAAAGTGGCTTTGATGGTTTCAGGTTCACCACCGTATAGCCAAGCATCGTCCGTTAGGTTAGGGAAGCCGGCTTGACCTCGTGCATCCGACCCATGGCAAGCAGCACAGTTTTGGCTAAACAAACGTTGGCCAACCTTTAAGGCTTCTTCATTGCGCGCAATTTGTGTTATCGGACGCAGTGACTTGCCATCTTCTTGATAAGCGAGTTGACGGAATGCCTCACCAAACACTTTGTCTGCAGCGTCGAGTTCCATCGCGTATTGGTTAATGTGCTGAGCTTCTTGTGCCTTCGCCATTAACTCGCGTGATTCATCAACGTTGCTAACATTTTGGTAAGAGCTCTTCCAACCTAATACACCAGCAAAGTTACCTAACCCCGGGTAAAGGATGAGGTACCCCAAACCAAATACCAATGTGGCCCAAAACATGTATGACCACCACTTGGGAAGTGGGTTATTCAGCTCACGAATACCATCGTAGTCGTGACCCATGTCATCGCCCTCTGCGACGCCCATTTTATCTTTGGTCGTCCAAATGATAAGGGCAGCACAGCCAGCAATCGTGCCGAGTACGATGACTGTTACGAAGATACTCCAAAACGTACTCATTAGCGATTATCTCCTGTCTTGTTATTGGGCTTATCCTGACCCTTTTCTTCTTCGTCGAAAATCAGGTTAGCCGCTTCATCAAAGTGTTTTTTGCGACGTTTGCTATAAGCCCAAACAACGATCCCAATGAAGCTAACAAATAGGACCACGGTCCAAATACTATGAAAGGTGCCGATATCCATAGGCCCTCCTTATTACTTCATTGCGTGACCTAGTGACTGAAGATAAGCAATCAACGCTTCTATCTCCGTTTTGCCTTTAACCGCGGCTTCTGCGTTCTTAATATCTTCATCGGTGTATGGCACACCAAATTGATCGCGGAACACTTCAAGCTTCGCAGCCGTTGTCTCTCCGTCTAGCGTATTTTCTGCTAGCCATGGGAAACCAGGCATATTCGATTCAGGCACGACGTCACGTGGGTTAATCAAGTGAACGCGGTGCCATTCGTCAGAATACCGATCCCCAACACGGGAGAGATCAGGACCTGTACGTTTAGAACCCCATAAGAATGGATGCTCCCACACGCTTTCACCTGCAACGCCGTAGTGACCATAGCGCTCAGTTTCGGCCCGGAATGGACGAACCATTTGGCTGTGACAAACATTACAGCCTTCACGGATGTAAATATCACGTCCTTCCATCTCTAAGGCTGTATACGGACGAAGGTTATCAACCGGTTCAGTGGTTTGCTCTTGATAAATCAGTGGTGTGATTTCCACTAAGGCGCCAAAACTAATGGCGACAATGATTAAGATCGCGAGCAAGCCTGTGTTTTTTTCTACTATCTCGTGGCGATTTGAACTCATTTAATCGTCCTCCTTACACCGCAGGCTCAAGCGATTTCAAGCTAGCTTCCGGCGCACGAATCGTTTTATATGCGTTGTAAGCCATCAAGAACATGCCTGATAGGAAAATTGCACCACCGATAAAGCGGACAAAATAGAACGGGTAGGAGGCTTCTAATGACTCCACAAAGCTGTACGTCAATGTGCCATCTGTATTCACTGCGCGCCACATCAAGCCTTGCATGACACCAGAAATCCACATCGCGACGATGTAAAGTACGGTACCAATGGTGGCTAGCCAGAAGTGTACGTTTACCAGTGAAACGGAGTACATACGCTCTTGACCAAACAGTTTTGGAATCAAGTGGTAGATAGAGCCGATTGACACCATCGCAACCCAGCCGAGCGCACCAGAGTGCACGTGGCCAATCGTCCAATCGGTATAGTGCGATAGCGCATTCACCGTTTTGATTGACATCATCGGCCCTTCAAATGTCGACATACCATAGAAGGACAGAGACACGATTAAGAAACGCAGAATCGGGTCATAACGTAGTTTATGCCATGCGCCAGAGAGGGTCATAATACCGTTAATCATACCGCCCCAAGAAGGCGCAAATAAGATCAGCGACATCACCATACCCAGCGACTGAGTCCAGTCAGGCAAAGCCGTATAATGAAGGTGGTGAGGTCCCGCCCAGATATACAGTGAGATGAGCGCCCAGAAGTGGACAATAGACAAACGGTAGGAATAAACAGGACGACCGGCTTGCTTGGGAACGAAATAATACATCATACCCAGGAAGCCAGCTGTCAATAGAAACCCGACCGCATTATGTCCATACCACCACTGTACCATTGCATCGACTGCACCGGCATAAATGGAGTAAGACTTCATCGGTGAAACTGGGATTGCCATGCTGTTAACGATATGCAAGACAGCAATGGTCAGAATAAAGGCACCGAAGAACCAGTTCGCAACGTAAATATGCGAGGTTTTACGCTTAATTAATGTGCCAAAGAACACGATAGCGTATGCCACCCATACCACCGCAATGGCGATATCGATTGGCCACTCTAGTTCAGCGTACTCTTTGGAGGTGGTGTATCCCATTGGCAACGAGATAGCTGCTGAAAGGATAATGGCTTGCCAACCCCAGAAGGTGAACTCTGCTAACTTCCCTCCGAATAACCGTGTTTGACAAGTACGTTGTGCAACATAATACGACGTTGCAAACAGCGCACTGGTACCGAATGCGAAAATCACTGCGTTAGTATGCAGTGGACGCAAACGGCTGTACGTCAAATACGGAACATCAAAGTTCAGTGCAGGCCACACTAACTGAGCGGCAATAAGTACACCTACCGCCATGCCCACAATACCCCACAAAATGGTTGTTAGAGTAAATTGGCGGACAACGCGGTAGTTGTAGTCTTGTTCAAGCTGCTTAACTTGGCTCATATTGCATGCTTCCACTTTTGGTTAACTACACTCACGTTTGATACGGACGAAGCCTCCGCTTCGTCTATTAACATACCTTTTTTACTAAATCGCTCGGCTGCGTACGGATTTTAACCGCTTTATACACTCCGTTGCTATTTCTTTGTAAAAATGGCATTTTCGACCAGAATCATACTGTAGATACTGGTTAAAAAACAGGGGCTAACCCACACACTTCGTGAGGCTTACCTCCCTTTCTGATAAAACTTTGACCTCTGTAACATGGAGAAAGCCACACATGGCAGCAGAAAAACTCACTCGCGGGCGATTAGCGCAAATTATCGTTATGCTTACACTTTTAGTGATCGCCTTCTTTTGGCGCACAGTCATTTATACGCCAGGACTGACAATTATAGATTGTAAGGATGCGACTGGTTTTTGTGGCACATCACAATCTCAAGAAAAAGTCGCGTATGAATGGATAAGGAAGAATGACACTATATATTTTTCTTTAGTTTCAGAGAGTAAACCTCACTCCGCGTACTGGGATCAAAAGGGGAAGCAATCACCTGAGCTAAGCATAAAACAGGTTCAAGAAGGGGAAGGATACCGGACTAATTGGCAATGGTCTCGTCACGATCTCCCTACCGATATGGGTATATTTAACGTTGTCTTTGATCGGTATCAATTTAAATTTAATTACCCAGAAAAAGGATAAATAAGTGCGGTTTATATCGTATTTATCGATGCAGTGCTTTATTACTAAAGAAAATGCTTATTTATGGTGGTTTTTATATTTACACAGTTACAGTTTAACGCTAAAAACTTGATTATTAATGCGTTTTGATTCTTCCCCTAAAAGAAAGCAAACCAGTGGTGATAAAACTTCGCACTTTTCACGCACTGATAATGTTTCATCACCACTGTTAAAATTGTGATCCAACCAGAAAGTGACACTGTTAATCCGTTGCAAGAAATTTGTGTCCGGTATGTCATCGAGACGGGGCTTTATTAGCCCCCCATGTGGAGAAATCATGACACAAGCCGCGTCAGCTTGACAAAATTGATCTAAAACTGGATACCCCAACAGTCGCATGTACCGTTCACCGTCTTTGGCAACCTGAACTACGCCAGTTAGCGGTGCAAGTTGAGATACACTTTGCGATAAGGCAGCGGTAAGAGCGTCGACGGTAAGCGCCGGAACTGATTTAAATCGAACTCTAGGTTCATGAGCAACGATATCAAGTGCAGAGGCCTGATTGTGATCGATAATAATGGGGGTATAGCCTTGAGCGGCAAGTTGATAAGCAATCGTGGCGCCTAAAGTGCTCGCGCCACCCAATAGCGCAACGGGTCGACAATCCATGTTCAACGCTCAATTGATATAAAGGGCGTATAGGATACGTCAGTTTAGAATCTATTTCAGCCACCGAGAACAATGAATTGATCGCTTGATACATGTATCATTAGCACTGTCATACACTCATATTCCTATCAACGTAACGGTGACATGAAGATAGCAACGGCACGAACTCAAGCTGATGACGCAGTACAAGCCGCCTATGCATTGGCGCGCACCATCAAAACGCGTATCAGTACGCCTAAGCTTTTGATGATCTACTTTACTGAGCATTATGACGTTCAAGCGCTTCAACGTACCTTATATCGTCTTTTTCCGGGCGTACCACTCATCGGCTGTTCTACGTGTTATGGCGTGATGACCCAAAATGGATGTACCAGCGGTCCTGCGGCAGCTATCTGGGCATGCAGTGATGATAAAGGGAGTTATGGCTCAGCCTTAGTCTCCCATCAAGCACACCGCCATGTGCGCGACTCGGCGCGTATGGCACTGACTCAAGCGATTGAAGAAAGTGGGCGATGCGGCGAGTTACCCAAATTGATTGCGTTGCACAGCACGCCTGGTGAAGAAGAGGCAACCTTATCGGCAATCCGAGAAGAGCTAGGCGTATCTGTTCCCGTCATCGGTGGTTCGGCAGCGGCAGAAACAGTCGGTGGAAACTGGGCTATTTTCGATCACAAGGAAACAGCAACGTCCGGCATCGCGATCAGCGTTTTTTATCCCTCAGCTCGGGTCAGTTACTCGTTCCATTCTGGCTATGCGCCGACTCAAAGGCATGCGACGGTGACGGATGTGCGTGGTCGCGCATTGGTGAGCTTAAATCATCAACCTGCTGCCGAAGTGTATAAACGCTGGTACGAGTCAGAAACTGGATTGACTCTTGATCCTACAGATTCGCTTTTCTCTCAATCTACGCTTTATCCGCTAGGCACTCAAACCGGCACAATACATGGTTTGCCATACTACACATTGTCGCATCCGACATTTATTAATGCGCAAGGTCATATGGAGTTATTTTCTCAGCTTGAGGTTGGCCAAACTGTCTATTTCATGTCGGGAACCAGCGAGGGACTCATTTCGCGAGCCAGTCGAGTGGTGGAATCAGCAAATGATCATGCATTGTGTCAGCCTGAGCCTCTGGGTGGATTAGCGATCTACTGCGCTGGATGCATGTTGCATGTAAAAGATCGCCTCGACCAAGTGGCTGATAATATCAATACGGCCTTGTATAACGCTCCTTTTGTATGCCCCTTTACGTTTGGCGAGCAAGGGCTCTTTAAAGGGGGAGAGTTATCTCACGGTAACTTAATGATCTCGGCTGTGCTATTTCATAAGGATTAATCAAGATGTCGAAACGCTTATCGGCTTCTGAACGTTCAGACTCTGAATCGTTGCAAGAAACCTTATTTGAACTCAGCCGCGTTGAGGCCAGAGAAAAACGGCTAAGAGAAGAGAACGATGCAATTCTGTCTGCCATTTCTGCTATGACAGAAGCCACATCAAAGACAGATATCTTTGCGTCATTGCTCGACGTTATTCATCGCTATGTGAGTTTTGATAGTGCGGTCGCGCTGAGTCGCAATCGTGAAACGGAAGATGCGTTTCGCTGTTTAGTGTCTACGGAGCGATTGCTAGAAACGGTAACGTGGCAAACAGGGGACGTGTTTCACCGTTGTGTAAAAGGAGAGACGGTTGCTATTTATAAGCCAGGCATGATCAAAGAGCTTCACTGCTTAACCCATCAATATGCCAGTTATCTTCAAGGTACAGCACTGATCAGCGGCTTAACGGTCAATGACAGCGAAGTCATGCTGATTTTATTTTCACATCGTCGTGATTCGTTCAATAACGAAGCTCAGCAGGTCGTCGATCGATTTCGTCCATTGATCGAGCGGACCATTATGGATATCGACTATCGACACCGCTTGCATGCGCTTGTCAGTAGCCGAACCCAGGAGCTTAATGCTAGTCGTCAACGCTTCCAGGATTTTGCACAAACAGCAAGTGACTGGTTTTGGGAGCTTGATAATGCGTTTCAGCTCACGTATCTATCTTCGCCTAATACAGATATCCATATTGATGCCGAGGCATTGCTGGCGAAAATAAAATCAGATAAAGAACTAAAAGCACGGCTTGAACAGCTTATATCCCGCGAAGAATCTTTTAGTGACATTGAGTGGCATATTGCATCTCGTGCGCATGACTACTGGGTGAGCCTCTCTGGCCGACCTTGCTACAATAAAAAAGGGCAATTGTCAGGCTATCGCGGCACCGCCAAAGATATTACCGCCACCAAGCGTCGCGTTGTCGAGCTGCAACAAGCGCGCCGTCAGGCTGAACTGGCCAATAATGCCAAATCACAGTTTCTTGCTGTAATGAGCCACGAAATACGGACGCCGCTAAATGCGGTATTGGGCTTGATTGATGCACTACAACATTCGCGGCTAACCTTAGAGCAAAAAGAGTGGGTAGGGCAGATGGATAAATCCGCTCAACTGCTATTGACATTAATCAGTGATGTGCTTGATTTATCTAAAATTGAGTCAAATCGCTTTTCCCTCTCTCCCTCGTTGATGAAGCCAAGTGACTGTGTCACTAACGTTTATCAACAGCTCATTGATCGTGCCGATAAAAAACGTATCCATTTATCCGCATCAGTGTCTCCCTCTGTTCCTGATACGCTTTATATGGATGAGAATCGCTTTACTCAGATTTTACTTAACCTAATAGCCAACGCGTTAAAGTTCACCGACCAAGGCGGTGTGACAGTGTCACTTAACACGGATGGTGATGTACTGATCCTGAGGGTAAAAGACACGGGAATTGGCATTGATGAAAGCCAGATTGGACGAATTTTCGATCCCTTTACCCAAGCAGACGGCAGCATTACTCGTCGGTTTGGTGGAACAGGCCTTGGTTTATCCATCTGTAAAAAACTGGTTGAGATGATGGGTGGACGTATCGATGTAGACAGTGAGCTTGGCCAGGGCACAGACTTTTGTGTTCGCTTGCCCATTGTTGCGACCCCACAAGATGCCGAAAAACATCAGCCAACGCCGGCGATACCGGCAGGCAATGTGCAACCTATGGTGATTTTAGTCGCTGAAGATAGCCGCGCCAATCAGATGGTTGTGCGTTTGATGTTAGAAAAGCAAGGCCACACTGTGGTGCTTGCATCAAACGGCGAAGAAGCGCTAGAGCATGTAAAGCAGACTGAATTTGATATTGTTTTAATGGATATGTCGATGCCAGTCATGGATGGCATTGCCGCAACAAAAGCGTTACGCGCATCTGGCTTTAAGCAGCCCATTATTGCTTTAACCGCCAATGCCATGGACGAGGACAAGCAACGCTGTGTTCGGGCTGGCATGAACGATTTTGTCACTAAACCAGTGCGAGCAGCGAGTCTGAGTGCGGTGCTTTACACGCATCAGCCGTTAACGCTTTCTGATCACTAATTACCGCTGAGTTGAATCGAATTAGACCAAACGTGTTGGAATAATGACGATTAAAGGAAGTAGTAATTAGCTATTTTATGGTAAATAGCTAATTACGTTCAATGGCAATCAAAAAGAGCAGTGCGCGATAGCATGACCCCACATAGAAACCTTATCTAGTACCGTATTTAACATAATCTATATAATGCGCACTGATGTTGGGAGTGTAAATGAGTCATTTAGTCATGTCTTGTTTGAGCCATTCACGCCGTATCGCCTCGATGCTCAATGTGTGCATTGTAATTATTTGAATGACTGATGCGGGAACACATTTTTAATTCGTTGCTGAGTACGATGATCAATACTGCGCGACAGCACGACTTTTGCGGGCTTAAACCGATTGCTATATACCTTTACTGTCCCCGTAAACGGATGACGTTTCGCGATATCTTGGCAATCATGTAAAAAACCTTTCGGTACTTTGCCTTTATGACGCACTAATTGGCCATCCTTAAACGCTATCACCAGCAATGGCCGGTCGATCAACATAAATGCGAGAAATATGGCAAAAGAAATCAGTAAAAAGTAGCCCATACTGCATGCTCACTTATTGATAAAAGGTTTTACATATCCAGCAAGTTGCTAAGATCTTGCTTTAGCGTATCCACTTGCTTATTGGCACTTTCTGAGCGGTTAGCCTCAGACAATAAATATTCAATCGTGTCAGACAAGGTCGCATCAAGCTCATGGGCCTTTTGCGACAGCTTTTCCCATACGCGATAGTCTAAATCGATCGACTTTTTACGCGTTTGCTCTTGTTCAGCATTAAAGTGGCGTTTTCGCTTGGCACGAATGGCTTGCTTGAGTTTTTTATCTAATGATGGCGCCATGTGCTTGTCAATCCACTGTTCAACTCGCGTGGGTTCATGCTCAAGGGCCAGCAACGCATTAACGGCAGTATTTGCCTCGTCTGCGTCGATGTATTTTGTGACAGCGTCACCATCTTTCCATTTTTTTACCAAATAGGCCCATTTCCAGCCTGCTTCAAGGTTTTCGAGTTGTTGATATTTCATATGCCAAGCTTCAGTCACGCCAATGAGTGACAGCGTAACACTAACTCGCTGCCTGTTCAATTATCACACACCTAGATACGCACCCTACCCGTTGGTTATTTATCCCTTCGTTATGGCGCCATTTTATTACCGTAGTGTGTTATCCTTTATGCTTTAACCATTCTAATCTTAGTCAGTAATCATAGACATGCATGAAGTTGATTGGCGTGATGCCAAACCACATTATTCTCAGTTTTCCCCAGACATCGCACAGTTTGAGTATTTAGAGGCCGCCACGCTACTGTCGCTGCAGTCACGTTTAACCCAGGCTCTGCAGTGGTTGATGTCATCTTCGTGCCCGACACGTTGCCTGACCGTCATGTCTGCTGATCTTCCACACTATCTTAATGCATATCGGGATGAGCTAGTCGCAAAATGCCCGAGTTCGCCTGTTTTAATTGGTGAGGCCGTTACAGAGTCGACGCTATTCGGGTTTGCTTATAATAATAATAAAAATGTGACAGCGTCACAAAAAAAATCGGGCTTACTCCATCAAGCCAACGGTGGCGTTTTAATTTTAAAAGTTGCCGATATTTTGCAACAACCTCGTGTTTGGGTGCGTCTGAAGCAATTTTTATCGACAGGTAATCTGGCTTGGCAAACAGCGCGTCCCGATCAAATAACCGAATTGCCCGATGAAAGCCTTGATGTTCGACTGGTATTGGTTGGCGATAGGCAGTGGCTGGCCGATTTTGAAACCAACGAGCCTGACCTTTACGATGGCTTATCTGCTTATGCTGAGTATGAACAAGACATTGAGCTCAACGCAAGTAATATCACGCCCTACTTTTCTTGGTTAAAAGGTATTGTCACCACACTGACCGCTTTAAGTGTCTCCGACTCCGCGCTGGTGCGTTTACTCCAAGCGGGTGCACGAGAAAGTGAAGATCAGTTACGTATGCCACTTTGTCCTATTTGGTATCATCAATTATTGGCTGAATCACTGATGACGGTCGATGAGGTATTAGACGGCAATGCGATTGATGCGGCCATTACGCGCCGTTATCAGCGAGCTGCGTATTTGCCAGAGCGTGCCATTGAAGACATACACAAAGGACAAGTTTTTATTGATACTCGCGGTGAACATATTGGTCAAATCAATGGTCTCACTGTGATTGAGGTGCCCGGTCATCCATTGAGCTACGGCGAGCCAGCTCGGATATCATGTGTGGTTCACTCTGGCGACGGTGATATTGCCGATGTTGAGCGCAAAGCGGAATTAGCCGGCAATATTCACGCCAAAGGAATGATGATTATGCAAGCCTTTGTGAGCGTGGCCCTAAATCTTGATGATCCCCTTCCTTATTCGGCATCCATTGTGTTTGAGCAATCTTATAGCGAGGTCGATGGAGACAGTGCGTCATTGGCCGAACTGTGTGCTTTTGTCAGCGCCCTTTCTCAACAACCGATTAATCAAGCCATTGCGATAACGGGAGCCGTCGATCAATTTGGTCGCGTTCAGGCCGTTGGCGGAATCAACGAAAAAATTGAGGGATACTATCAAGTTTGCGCACACCGAGGATTAACTGGCCAGCAAGGTGTGGTGTTGCCGAAAACGAATCTATCATCCCTTTGTTTACGCAATGATGTCGTTGAAGCCATTAAAGCTGGACAGTTTCATATTTGGGCGGTAGATGATGTCGAGCAGGCTCTACCTCTTGTGACGGGTCTCCCATTCTCAGGAGAAGAAGACGAGACATTACTAAGAAAAATATCTAATCGAATAAATCATTTTCATACTGATGAAAAACAAAGCTGCAACAGTTTGTTTAAACGCATAAAAAACTGGTTTGGCCAGTACTGATCCGAGTTGTTTGGCGTACACGTGTACGCTAAACTGCTCGCAATTGAATAAGGAGCAGTTTAGATATAATGAAACGCCAAAATTCCTATAATCGCGATGATCTACTCGCATCGAGCCAAGGTGAGCTTTTTGGTCCAGGACGTCCACAGCTTCCTGCCCCTAACATGTTGATGATGGACCGTATCACCAACATTACCGATCAAGGCGGTGACTTTGATAAAGGCATAATTGTCGCTGAATTGGATATCAATCCCGATCTATGGTTTTTCGATTGTCATTTCCCTGGTGACCCTGTTATGCCTGGTTGTCTGGGTTTGGATGCGATGTGGCAGCTAGTTGGCTTTTTCTTAGGCTGGATCGGTGGCGAAGGCAAAGGCCGAGCCCTCGGGGTTGGCGAAGTAAAATTCACAGGCCAAGTTCTCCCTACTGCTAAACGGGTTCGTTATGAGATTCATATGAAGCGTGTAATTAATCGCAAACTGGTAATGGGTGTCGGTGATGGCCATGTCTTTGTCGATGATAAAGAGATTTACGTCGCTAAAAATTTAAAAGTCGGTCTTTTCCAAGACACATCAGCATTCTAAGTGTTTCAGTAAAGCCGGTGCCTTCGCCGGCTTTACTTTTATTTGTTCTCCCCCGTTAATTTTCCCTTTCCCTTTCCCTTTCCCTTTCCCTTTCCCTTTCCCTTTCCCTTTCCCTTTTGAGACTTACGTTAACGTGACAATGATTTTATAATTTTTATATAGGTGACTAATGAAATAAGACTATATTTTTAAAGTTATAGTGCGTTAGGTGGCTATTAAAAAGGCCTTATCATAAGATAAGGCCAAACATATTACGGAAATGGACTACTTCATCATCTCTGATTTACTTGTTCTGCCTTCGCGCCATCCGCCAAGCCAGTAGCTTCTTGCATCAGTTTGTTGGTAAGGACATATCTCAGACGATCGACCGTTTACTCCCGCTTGAAAGCCTTTTGACTGTGCGCGTTCCAAACGATCTCGCTTCTGTCTTTTCATAGGGTCGCCCTCTTCATTCCATCTTGTTCAATGCTGCGCTTGCTATTCGCAAGAATGCTCCCGTCCATGACGTTTTTATGAAGCATCAACTACAGCTTCGATCATGAACATTTTTTAATCAAGCACTATCGCTGCTGTAAAAGACAAACTGTGAGTCATCTCCCCCCAAAAGTGACACCGTCACTCACTCTCTTGTTGCATTGCCTCCAAGGCTTCCCAACGTTCAAACGCTTGCTCAAGCTCGTGTTCCGCCTCTGCCAATCGAGTAAGTTTAGGCTGAGTAATCTCCTGACTTTTCGAGAAAAAATCAGGATCATTCATCTCTGATTGCAAGACTTCAATTTCGTTTTCTAATGCTTCAAGCTGCGCAGGTAAACCTTCCAATTCACGCTGTAATTTGTACGAAAGCTTCCGCGGTTTACTTTTCGGTTTTGCCGTCTTTTGTTCCGTATCAGCGTGACGGTTTGATGGGGTACCTTTATCATTTGGGGTAATCGCTTTGAGGTATTGCTCACGTTGTTGCTGCGCATCGTGATAGCCACCCACAAACTTATTGATCGTGCCGTCCCCTTCAAATATCCAACTGTGGGTCACCGTATTATCAACAAACTGTCGATCGTGACTGACTAACAACAAGGTTCCTTGGAACTGAGAGAGTAAGTCTTCCAGCAGCTCTAACGTCTCAATGTCCAAATCGTTTGTTGGCTCATCAAGCACTAAGAGATTCGCAGGCTTGAGGAAAAGTTTGGCTAACAGTAAGCGATTTTTCTCTCCTCCCGAGAGGGCCTTTACCGGAGTTTGTGCACGTCGTGGATGGAATAAGAAATCTTGCAGGTACCCCATCACGTGGCGCTTACGCCCACCGACTTCAACTTCTGTTTTTCCTCCCGCCAAGTTATCAATCACGGTCTTTTCGGGATCGAGTTTTTCGCGGTATTGGTCAAAGTAGGCCACATCCAGCTTGGTGCCAACATGTAAAGAGCCACTGTCGGGCGTCAGCGTCTCTAGCATCAGTTTTAGCAGTGTGCTTTTTCCGCATCCGTTGGGGCCGATTAGCGCGATGCGATCACCACGCATCACCGTAAAGCTCAGCGGTTTAATTAACGGTTCATCTTGATAAGTGAATGTCACGTTTTCAGCTTCAAAAACAATTTTTCCTGAACGCGTTGCATCATCCAGTTGCAAGTTGGCGTTACCTTGTAACTCTACGCGGTTAGCGCGCTCTTGACGTAACGCTTTCAGTTCTCGCACCCTTCCCTCATTACGAGTACGACGTGCTTTAATACCTTGACGAATCCATGATTCTTCTTGGGCCAGTTTTTTATCAAACTCAGCGTTTTGCTCAGCTTCAACCCGTAGTGCCTCTTCTTTACCATCAAGGTAGGCTTGATAATTCCCCGGCCAGGATGTCAGCTTACCGCGATCTAAGTCGACAATGCGTGTTGCCATGGCGCCGATGAACGAACGATCGTGTGAGATAAATACGATCGCGCCCCGAAAGTCTTTCAAAAATTGCTCTAACCACAGAATGGTCGATACATCAAGATGGTTAGTCGGCTCGTCGAGGAGCAATACATCGGGCTCGCAAACCAGAGCCCGGGCTAATGCTGCCTTGCGCTGCCAGCCACCTGACAACGCGTTGAGCGCGGTATTACCATCCAGCCCAAGGGCACCAAGAACCACCATAATTTGGTTATCAAAGCGCCATGCATCGGCATGATCTAGCGCTTCTTGTACCTTTGCCAGCTCGGCGATGTTTCGATCGCTAGGATCGGTTTCGATCGTTGCGATCAGTTGATGGTATTGCTTAAGCTTATCGCCCGCATCGGCAAGCCCTTCCGCGACATAGTCAAACACGGAACCTGGGCTATCTCGAGGTGGATCTTGCTCCAGTCGTGAGACTTTAAGCTCGGATTGACTTTGAATAGTGCCATCATCAAGTTGCACTTGTCCGTCGATGACCTTCATCAACGTAGACTTGCCTGCGCCATTACGTCCAACCAAACAAACACGCTCTCCGGGCTGGAGAATGAAGTCTGTTTTGTCTAACAATGGATTGTCGCCATACGCTAACTGCGCAGCGGTAATTTTAATTAATGCCATTTTGCGATAACCAAGCTTGTAGTTGTATGTGATCAAACGGCCAGCCTAACTCTGCGCTCACCTCTCCTGCTTGATTGCGAATTGCAATCACCGGAATAGTGACGCCGTAACGCTCAAAGAGCGTATCGTCAAAGGCAATATCTTGGGTTGCAAGTGGCGTTTGATAACCGAGTGATTGATAAAGTGACCAGGCTTGCTCACACAGATGACAGCCTTCGGTACTGAATAACACGAGTGTCATGCAACCACGTCCTGATGCTGAATAATCCAACAATTGTGAATATGGGGATTACGTGCAAAGTCTTCTGGGATCGAACGCTTACTCATATTTTCTGCATTAAGTCCGGCATCGGCCAATCGCTCAAGATCCATCTTAAAGTGGCGTTTGTTATTAGAGAAAATAATTTCGCCCCCTTGACGCAACCGTGCTTTGAGAGCCAATAGTAAATCGATGTGATCGCGTTGCACGTCAAAGGTTGTCTGCATCCGCTTCGAGTTAGAGAAAGTCGGTGGATCAACAAAAATAAGATCAAATTGTTGGTCCGATTGCTCTATCCACTGCAAGCAGTCGGCCTGTTCAAACTGATGCTGACGCCCGACCATTCCGTTAAGCTTCATATTGCGCTCAGCCCACGCAAGATACGTTTTCGACATATCCACGGTGGTCGTTGACCGTGCACCACCGACCGCTGCATGTACCGATGCACTTCCCGTATAAGCAAACAGGTTAAGTACATCTTTTCCAGCCGCTTTCTCGCCAATTAGTCGACGCGTGTAGCGATGATCGAGAAACAAGCCGGTATCGAGGTAGTCATAAAGATTAACCTCAAGTGTTACACCGTATTCCTGTACGGTCATAGTATGCGCGGCACCTGACAGCTTTTGGTATTGATTATTCCCTTTTTGCTTCTCACGCGTTTTGAGCACAACTTTATTCGCATCAACACCTGTGACAGCAATGGCAGCACGCACCATATCCAGCAATCGCCGACGTGCCTTTTCTGGGGCGATCGTCTTAGGTGCCGCATATTCTTGGATCACTAAAAAGTCGCGATAGCGATCAATCGCGGCTTTGTAATCCGGCAGGTCAGCATCATAGAGTCGATAACACTCGATGGCCTCTTTTTTCGCCCATTTATCCAATTTTGTCATATTTTTACGGAGCCGATTGGCAAAGTCAGGGGCAACGTCAACCGTCGGGGCCGCATCTCCTGCCTCTTTCTCGCCACGCGCGGTAATGGCATACGTTTTCATTACGCAATCAAGGGCGCCATTGCGCAGTGCAAACTTGTCATCGGCACGCATCCGCAGACAACTAAGCAGCTCGTCCGAGCCGGAATATAAAGAGACAGTGTTACCTGCAAACGCGTGCTTAAGATGGTCACCCAGCTGCGTGTACAACGCAATCAGTCCAGGCGTCGTGCCTAAACGCTCACCATAAGGGGGATTTGAGATAATATGCCCTCCGGTGAAGTCTTCTGGCGGGACGACCTCAGTGGCATCTGCGACATCAAATTCGATCAATTCTGCGACACCCGCGCGTCGGGCGTTTGCCCGGGCCGTCTCAATCATACGTGCATCATTATCTGTCCCATAAAAACGCGTTTGGCATTGGCTCACACCGCGTTTAGCTTTAACGCTCGCCTCTGCTTTGATCGTTTTAAAAGCCTCGTCATCAAAATCAAGCAGTGATTCAAAGCCCCAACGTTTGCGCTTAAGCCCAGGAGCGACATTCGCGGCAATCATCGCCCCTTCAATCAGAAGCGTTCCGGAACCACACATGATATCCATCATAGGTTGCCCGCTTTGCCACCCACTGCGTAACACTAACGCTGCTGCATGGGTTTCGCGTAAAGGAGCCGCCCCTGCCTGAGTACGATATCCTCGTTGGTGCAAACCACTGCCAACCATATCAATACCGAGCACACCTTTATCTTTCGACAAGCGCATATGAATGCGTAAGTCTGGTTGCTCACGATCAATACTTGGCCGTGGCAGATTGGCTTTTTCAAATTTATCGACAATCGCATCTTTGACTTTTAGGGCACCATATTGGCTATTGCGAATCTCTTGGTTAGTACCGTTAAAGTCAACCGCTATCCGCTGGCTGGAATGGAAATGATCCGGCCAATTAATCGCCGTAGCGCCAAGGTATAAATCCATATCATCGCGAACCGCGAACTCACCCAGCACCAGCACAAAACGGGATGCAACCCGACTCCACAAACAACATTGATAAAGCGTGGAATCGTCGGCTTTAAATTTTACACCGGCATGGACTTGCTTAAGGCTGGATGCACCAAGCTGTTCAAGCTCCTGAGCCAACAAATGCTCGAGACCTCGAGCGGTTATAGCGAGATAGTGTTTCATTGAGTCTCTACACCCTCTGGGCGTGGTTGTCATAATGGCGCCGATTATACATCAATCTGACCCGCCCCGTTGACCCAAGGCGAAACAATCTCCGTTGAATGGTGAATTAATCGCCACCCCACTGTTTCTGTAAAGAATCAATCACCCGATGATTATTGTTTCCCTCAGGAATCCTATCTCAGCAAACCCTGACCGACTACGTTTCCTGGTGGAAACACGACCTAATCAAGGCGCGCCACGTCTAGCATGATGTGTTAGAAAATATAACGTGTAAGCATTCACTTTGCCTTAAGAGGCCAGTTATGGCGGGTTGATAGGTGTGCAGAATTCGATTATTTCCCGCTAGGAATTAGGTTAGCCTCTAAAAAACTGGTATATACCAGGAAGCGATTAAGGAAAGGATTATTGCTGTAAAACAGGAAAAAGCTGTAAAGATTTGCCGTTAAAGCGGATAAAAACGCGACGAAAATACCCAATTTTAGACATTATTGGTGCACGCTTTTTGCTCAAACGTGAAGAGAGATCACAGGTTTTAGACGCACCTGTTTGGTATCAGAAACATTAATCGCGCAAAAAGAAGTGGGAATAGTGACGTCAAATCTAGGGGGAAGGTTGGATAAAAGAAAACGTGAGCTGAGTGAAAGCCACTCAGCCCACTAACGCAAAGCGACCTTTTTGGCTATTAGTTTGGTGTTTAGATTGCGATAGCCGGTCGTTCATTACTTTAATCGCACCACAAAACGCCATGGTTTTATTTGCGCTCAGTTCAAAATCGGCTTCGCGAGCGAGCATGCATAGCGAGGCTGAACCGGCGTTTTCTATAATAATAAATGGCGCCCTGTCCCCGGTTTGGCTCGTGAGTTCGACAATCTGCCCCCACTCGGGTGCGGCGATCGTTTCTTGTTGCGTCTCAAAAAACCAACTTTTGGGTAGCACAGGTTTGTGGAAGCGATGGGCTGCCACTGCGTTCAAAGCAAGCTCTGCCCGGCGCGGCCCGGACAGTGACAGTAATGACAGAGGATCTGTCAGATACTGAAAAAGCGATGCGTCCTCAACTGAAAATGGGGATGTCGAGAACGCATCAGGGATGAGATGTTTGGCATTGATCGCCACGCGAAAAACCATGTCATCACCCAAATCGAGCATCAGTGATGTCGATGCATCATCGAAATACCATCTCCATGCATTGTTAGGTTTTAACATACTTCAGCTCCCGCGAAGACTCAAAAACTGGGGGTCTGGCGATATCAAGACTGCCATTGACTGAAGTGTAATGGGTTGAGGGCAAAAAAAAAGGGGAAGAAACCCTCCCCCTTTTCGCCTTAAGACTTTATTTTTTAAATTAAATATGACGAACGATTTGCTTCACTAAGCCTGGACCTTGATAAATAAGTCCTGAATAGAGTTGCACTAAATCAGCTCCAGCCTCCAACTTTTCACGTGCCGCTGTCACTGAGTCAATACCACCAACGCCAATGATCGGCATTGCTCCATTGAGTGCGCGATGAAGTTGACGAATCACTTCCGTACTTTTCAACTGTACCGGCCGGCCACTTAATCCACCAGCTTCACGGTAGTGCGGCATCCCATCCACCAGCGAACGCTCTAACGTCGTATTGGTCGCAATCACGCCATCAATGTTATGGCGAACCAAACTATCAGCGACGTGTTGGATCTCATCACAACTTAAATCAGGTGCAATCTTCACTGCAAGGGGGACATATTTGCCGTGTGTTTCGGCTAATTGACCTTGTTCCTTTTTTAACGCACTGAGCAACTCGTCAAATATGTTGCCATATTGCAAACTTCGTAACCCGGGAGTGTTCGGTGAGGAAATGTTAACCGCAATATAATCAGCATACGGATATACTTTTTGCATGCAGGCAATGTAGTCATCGGTGCCCTGCTCAATGGGTGTATCTTTATTTTTACCGATATTAATACCGAGCACACCCGTAAAATTTTTCGCCTGTTTCACGTTTTCAATCAGGGCCTCAACACCATGATTGTTAAACCCCATTCGGTTAATAATTCCTTCCGCCGCTTTAAGGCGAAAGAGGCGCGGTTTATCATTACCTGGTTGGGCGCGTGGGGTAACCGTCCCCACTTCCACAAAGCCAAACCCCATGGCGCCAAACGCTTCTATACACTCACCATTTTTATCTAACCCTGCGGCTAAGCCTACTGGATTGGTAAAATGCAGTCCCATGACAGTCACTGGGCGAGGAGGAAGATGCTGAGAGTATAAAAAGCGAAGCGGTGTGTGATGGAAACGGGAAAGCGTTTTGATGGTTAAGTCGTGTGCTTTTTCTGGATCTAACTGAAAGATAGCCGGTCTGGCGAGGCGGTATAGCATTATCCCTCCTAATAAAAAAGCCCCGTTATAAACGGGGCTAGATTATTGCGTTATTGGCGCACTAATTCAATTTAAATTTAGTAACGACAATTCACGCAGCGCGACAGAGAACTTGGCAAACTCATGCATAGAACCGACTTTGAACTCATCGACAATGCTTTGCCAACGGCTCAGGATTACAGCATGATCATCCATCCACTGCGTTAACCCTGTCTCGGCATCGTGTTGTGAATCCATCTCTGAAACGATGCGAGCGGTCAATAAGCGCTGTTGCCAGTCAAGATCTTCACGGAACGAGGCGCGGGCAAGCGCTTGCCAGTGGTTATCAACCGGCTGGTTATTGATTTGCTTCAAGAACCAGTGCAGTGATAAACGATCACCCAGTACATAGTACAAGCGCGCCACTAGCTCGAATGGCTTGTCGAGTTGTTCTGACACTTGGGCAAGATCTAATCCCGAGAACACGCTCGTCAGGCGACAAACCTTGTTCGCAAGCGCATCAGGTACACCCGCTTTTATCAATGCCTCCGCTTGTTGATCATGCTCAGTGATCTCACCCTCAACCAAATACTGATCGAGGTGATCCACCAAGTTTTGCAATGCGGGACGATAAAAGCCAACTTGAGCCTCAATACTCTCTCCTTTGCGTTTGTTACGTAACATCCAACGGGTTGCACGGCGTAACATTCGGCGACAGCGGAATATGATGTCATACTGCACTTTGGCGCTCACATGATTATCGAGCTCGCGCACATCATCAAATAGCTGCTCAAAACCAAACACCTCTCTGGCAATGGCATAAGACTTAGCAATATCACTCACACTGGCGCCGGTCTCATCTTGCATGCGGGTCACAAAGTTAAAACCCATGTCATTCGACATTTGATTCGCCAGTGCGGTGGCAATGATCTCACCACGCAGTGGATGAGATTCCATCTCGCCTCTATAGTGACGTTGTAACTCTTTAGGGAAGTAACTAGGGAGTAGCTGTCCGAAGTGAGCATCTTGCGTGACATCATCAACAACCAGCTGCTCTTTGAGAACCATTTTGCCGTAGGCAACCAATACAGCAATTTCTGGGCGCGTTAAACCGGTGCCACGCAAGTTACGTTCAGACAAGGTTTCATCGTCTGGCAGATATTCAAGCGCCCGATCGAGCTTACCCTCTTTCTCTAAATAGTGAATAAACCGGATTTGCTCTTTTAACAAAGCGGCCTGCTGGTTATGGGTGACAGAGATCGACTCACTTTGACTATAAGCATCCTCGAGCACGATGTCAGACACTTCGTCTTCCATTCGCTCCAGCAACTCATTGCGTTTTTTCATGGTCAGATCACCGGCCGCCACCAGCCCATTAAGCAGGATCTTGATGTTGACCTCGTTATCCGAGCAATCGACACCACCGACATTATCAATAAAGTCGGTATTCACTCGACCGCCGTTAAGCGCATACTCAATTCGCCCTAATTGGGTCATGCCAAGGTTACCGCCCTCACCAATGATACGAGCACCCACTTCATTGCCGTTGACACGCAAACCATCATTAGCACGGTCACCTACCGAGGTATGGGTTTCGCTCGATGACTTAACATAGGTGCCGATACCGCCATTCCAAAGCAGATCAACCTTGGCTTTTACGATCTGTTTAATCAGATCGTTAGGCGCCATCGTCTGCTTACGGGTGCCGAGCAGCTTTTGTATCTCCGGCGTTAAGGTGATTGATTTCGCACGGCGAGAAAACACCCCCCCACCTTTGGCTATCAACTGAGTATCGTAGTCTTCCCAAGTTGACCGCGGCAAATTGAAGAGACGTTGGCGCTCTTCCCAGCTTTTCGCGGCATCTGGATCGGGATCAATAAAGATATGCATGTGGTTAAACGCTGCGACTAAGCGAATATGCTTGGACAGCAGCATGCCATTACCAAACACATCGCCGCCCATATCGCCAATGCCGACACAGGTAAAGTCCGTGGTTTGACAGTTAATATCAATTTCACGGAAGTGGCGTTTTACCGATTCCCAAGCACCTGCGGCCGTAATCCCCATTTTTTTGTGGTCATACCCATTCGAGCCACCGGACGCAAAAGCATCTCCCAGCCAAAAGTTATATTGCGCTGAGACACTGTTCGCTAAATCAGAGAAAGTTGCCGTTCCCTTATCTGCCGCGACGACTAAATAGGCGTCATCGTCGTCATGACGGACCACATGGTCAGGCGGCGTCAAGGTGCCTTCGACAATGTTATCGGTAATATCAAGTAACCCTTGGATAAAGATTCGATAGCATCGCTTACCCTCAGCAATGATCGCATCCCGCTCAGTTAACTGATGTTGACGCTTGCAGACAAAGCCCCCTTTCGCCCCGACTGGCACAATCACGGTGTTTTTGACCTGCTGCGCTTTCACCAAGCCTAAGACTTCGGTACGGAAGTCTTCTTGGCGATCGGACCAACGAAGTCCACCACGCGCGACTTTACCACCGCGTAAGTGCACCCCTTCTACATCGGGGGAGTAAACAAAGATCTCAAACGCGGGAACCGGCTTAGGCATATCCGGAATATCCGATGCTTGCAGTTTTAGCGATAGATAGGGTTTGTCTTGGCCATTGTCCGGATCTTTCTGGAAAAAGTTTGTGCGCATGGTCGCGAGCATGATTTCCATGTATCGACGAATAATACGGTCATCATCCAAACTCTCAACATTGTCGAGTGCCTCTTCAATCTCGTGAATAATCGCATCTCGTTCTCGCTTGTTTTGCTTACCCGCAGGGTCAAAGCGTCGATTAAACAACCTGACCAAGAACCCAGCAAGATGCGGGTGCGAAGCTAATGTATCCTCGATATACGCCTGACTGAAAGGAAAGCCAATCTGGCGCATATACCGAGCATAGGCGCGTAGAATCGTGACTTCTCGTCCGGATAACCCCGCGTTTAATACCAAGCGGTTAAAACCGTCATTATCCAAGCGGCCATGCCAAATGTCGGCAAATGCATGTTGGAAGCGATCGCGCGCATTACCAAGATCAAACGCTGCTCCCGCACTGTGCAACATAGAGAAGTCGAGAATCCAATACACATCCCCCTGGCTGGTTTCAACCTCATACGGCGATTCGCCGATCACACGCAGCCCTAGATTTTCTAGCATCGGCATCACATCCGATAAATGGATCGGCTCCCCCTTTTGGAAAAGCTTTAGGCTAATGGCATTAGATTGATGGCTAACTTCTTGCGGCCTGTAGAGCAACATATCGAGTTTATTGTCATCACTGAGCCCTTCTAGGCGCTCAATATCCGCCACTGCTGACCCTGGTAACATCGCTTCTTTGTAAGAACGCGGAAATGCGCGCAAGTACCGTTTCGCGATCGGTGTACCACGATTTTCACCAAAATTAGCAATCACGGCTTCTTGTAAACGATCATCCCACGATGACGCTGCCTCTGTGAGGTTTTGTTCGATTTTTTTCACATCAATATCGAAGTTATTATTTTCCACTCGGACAATATAATGCGTCCGCGCCAGCGGGCTTTCCGAGAAAAAAGTGGTAAATTCAACCGTCTGATCTGATCCAAAGTATTGCTGAAAAATACGCTGGGTTTGACGACGGAACTCGGTGTTATAGCGCTCTCGGGTGATATACACCATGCACGAGAAAAAACGACCAAACGGATCACGACGCACAAATACACGGAGCATGTCGCGGTCTTGCATTTGTACCACGCCCATTCCCACATTGCGCATTTCGTCTTCTGTCGCTTGGAACAGCTCATCACGCGGGTAGTTTTCTAGGATATTAGCCAGCGCTTTCCACGCGTGTGATTCGCGATAAAAACCGCTGTTATCAAGGATACGGCGTACTTTATTACGCAGCACCGGAATGCTAGCGGTAGACTGGTTATAAGCAGACGATGCATAGAGCCCAGTAAACCGGTGCTCGCCGATCACATTACCGTTGCTATCAAACTTTTTGATCCCGATATAATCGACATAAGCCGGACGGTGAACCCGAGATTTCGCATTACTTTTGGTAAGCACTAACAGCTCTTTTTTCAGCGCTTCTGCTCGGGCTGATTCAGGCATTTCGGATAAACGCAGAGCCTGGGGGGATTTGTGCTTTTTAGCTAAACCTAGTGCGTCACAGTCACTGCTTGCGCGAAGCTCGTAATCGCCTTCAACCGGAACCAGGTCAAAGCACTTGTAGCCCATAAAGGTAAAGTTATTGTCCGTGATCCAACTTAGGAATTCGACGGCTTCTTGGCGGCGCTCATCATCAATCGGTAATTGGGTCTCTTTTAATGATGCTAATAGCTCAAGCATTTGCGCGCGCATTGGCTTCCAGTCGTTCACCACCATTACGACATCGGTCAAGGTTTCAGAGAGCTCAGATTCAAGTGCTGCCATCTCTGAGTCATCTGACATCTTGTCGATTTCAATATGGAACGTGCTTTGGAATTGGCCGTCCTCACTGCCAATGCCGACCACATCTCCCTGCTCATTCTTGCGCGCTTTGATCGGGCTATTCAGCATCAAGTGCGTTGTGATACCTAAGCGATTAAGGGCCATACGCACAGAATCGACAAGGAAGGGGGCATCTGGGGCGAGGATTTCAACAATCGTATGGGTTGATTGCCATCCATTTCCGCTCAGGCTTGGGTTAAAAACTTTAACAAAGACTTTATCTTGTTCAAACGTGTTGAGATGGTGCCATAAGCTCATTACTGCACCATAAAGATCTGACTCATTGCGTTCCTGCAAATCGTCATCAGATACTTGACCCAATATCCTTTTGGCTAACGCATCGACAAGTGGTTGTTGAGGATCATCGAGTTTATCAGCGATGAGTTGATAAACCTTCTCAAGTAACACTGGTACTATAGGGTCACGCGAGGTCATTCTGGCACTCCGTTGTCCTTTTTAGAACATTATCATTGTGAGTCGTCATCAGAGGTAAACATTGCGTTAACAAACGCACTGTCTAGTGTAAGGCTTGGATAGCAAAAACGTTATAGATAAACGGCTGGATTTACGCGATTTTCGCGAGAATGTGACTGGTGTGGCTATTTAATTAGAGATTGGATGAGGCTTTAACCAACGCCTATTAAGCAACGCGCATTAACGATTGAAAGCGGTGGTGCGCGTCCGTCGTCAGTTTAAAACGCCCCCTAATGCCAAGCTGTGAAAGAAAAGGCCGAAAGCGAGACGCCGGGATTTGTAAGCGCAGCCCTTGGTCCGTAGTCACAACCACATTCGCAGCTGCACCACTGTAGTAATGCTGATACTCAGAATAGGCAATATAGACGCTAAAAAAGTACTCCATGGTTCACTTTTTAATCCGCTCATAAGTTTATTCGTTAAAAAGCCGCCCAACCAGGCGGCTTTTGAGGTTCACTTGTCGTACGTCTTGATTTTATCCCAACTTATTGGTTACTGCTCAAGTGTTTTTTCCACTTTTTCATACAAATCGTTCGCCAAGTTATCCATATCGGCGAGCTCTTGCAGTACATTACGCATTTGCTGTTGACGCGCTGAGTCGTAGTACGCCAGTTTCAATAGCGGATCAATCAAGCGCGACGCCACTTGCGGGTTAGACTGGTTTAACGTCACCAAGATCTCTTTTAAGAATCGATACCCTGCACCATCTTTAGCATGAAAACGTGCCGGGTTACGATTACAAAATGCACCAATTAAACTCCGTATACGGTTAGGGTTTTTCAACGTAAATGCTGGGTGCGACATTTGCGCTTTTACTTGCTCTAACGCATTATCGGCTGGATTGGCGCCTTGCAGCATAAACCATTTATCCATTACCAACCCATCATGCTGCCACTGATCACTGAAGCCTTTCATCAGCGGCTCTCGGCAAGGCAATTGTGCACTGTTTGCTGCGCTCAGGGCTGCCATAGTATCTGTCATATTGTGCGCTTCTTGATAATGCTGCTCAACATAGCCATTGCCATTTTCTGTATGGGCCAAGTAACTCAAACAGGCATTACGCAAGGCACGCTCACCCATCGCTTTGTGTGTGATTTGATAATCCGTTTGTGCATACTGACGATACACAGCAGCAAGCTCATCCACCATATGATCAGCAAACTGCTGTTTAAACGCTGCCATCACTTGGTGAATAGCATCCACGTCGACCGTTTCAAACCAACCTGCTACCTCTGTCTCTGAAGGTAAATTGAGCACTTCAGCAATCAAGGCAGGATCGGTATTGTCACTCAGCAACACACCACGGAAGGCATCAACTACGGATAAGGGCACATCGATCGGTTGGTCATCTTGCACACGCGCTACATTCGCTTTGATATGCTTAGCCAGTAAGCTTTGGCCCGCATCCCAGCGCGCAAAGTCATTCCGAGCGTGCTGCAATAAGAACGCCAACTCATCGTCCTGATAATCATATTCGAGTTTAACCGGTGCTGAGAATTCGCGTAGTAGCGATAGGACCGGTTGCTCATCGACATGATCAAACAGATAGGTTTGCTCTGCTTGTGTGACCGCCAATACGTTAGAAACCGACTCTCCGTGACGCTGTAACTCAATCACACTGCCATCTTGACGGTACATTTCGATATCGAGCGGAATATACAGCGGCTGCTTTTCTTGCTGATCAGCCGTCGCCGGCGTGTGCTGTGTCACATGCAGCGCCAGTTGCTTGGTAGCCGCATCATAGGTGGATGAAACGGTCAGCACCGGTGTACCTGACTGGCTATACCACAGACGGAACTGGGTAAGATCAATGCCTGATGCCTCTTCCATCGCTTGGACGAAATCATCACAGGTCGATGCGGTACCATCATGGCGTTCAAAATACAGCTTCATCCCTTTTTGGAAAGCAGATTCACCGAGAATGGTGTGCATCATACGAATGACTTCACTACCCTTTTCGTACACAGTTAGGGTGTAGAAGTTATTCATCTCAATCACCTTTTCAGGGCGGATTGGATGAGACATGGGGCTTGCATCTTCAGCAAATTGCGGGCCACGCACGATGCGTGCATTGCTGATGCGGTTGACGGAGCGCGACCCCAAGTCAGAGGAGAACTCTTGATCACGGAAAACCGTTAACCCTTCTTTGAGGCTAAGTTGAAACCAATCCCGACAGGTAACACGGTTGCCTGTCCAATTGTGGAAGTATTCGTGGCCAATCACCGCTTCAATACCCAGGTAATCGGTATCGGTTGCCGTCTCTGCATTGGCAAGCACATACTTGGAGTTAAAGATATTTAGGCCTTTGTTCTCCATCGCGCCCATATTGAAAAAGTCGACGGCAACAATCATGTAGATATCGAGATCGTATTCTAAGTCAAATCGCTCTTCGTCCCACTTCATGGCGTTTTTCAGTGACACCATGGCGTGGTCGGCACGATCTAAATTGCCTTTATCGACGAATATTTCTAACGCGACATTGCGCCCTGAGCGCGTTTCAAACGTGTCTCGCAAGACATCAAAATCACCGCCCACCAAGGCGAATAGATAGCTTGGTTTAGCATGGGGATCGTGCCATTCAACCCAGTGACGGCCGTCATCAAGATCACCCGCCGCCATTTTATTACCGTTACTAAGCAAATAAGGGTACGTCGCTTTATTCGCAATCACTTTGGTGGTAAATCGCGCCAGTACATCAGGACGGTCTAGGTAATAGGTGATACGACGGAAGCCTTCTGCTTCACACTGGGTACAATACGCACCGCCAGAAATGTATAACCCTTCTAACGCAGAGTTATTCTCCGGATCTAGCTGGGTTTGAATGGTCAAAGTAAAGGCGGCGGGGACATCGCGAATAATCAATTTACCCGCTTCTTCGCTGTATGCCGTCCAGGTGTCACCATTAATATCCAGGCGCACCAGAGTCAGATCATCACCATCGAGTACGAGATCCGTCGCGCGTTCATTAAGACGTTTTATCTGACTGACTGCTGTCACCAGGGTCTTATTCGGATCAAGATCGAACTCAAGATTGATATCCGTGATAGTAAAGTCCGGTGCGCGGTAGTCATCACGGTATTTGGCGGTAGGTTGTTGAGACATGTTATTTCCTTTTTATCGGGTGTACCTCAGCCAACGAATTGTATTCATTCGCCTTTAGGACGATGTGCATGCCATACCATACCGCGGCTGAGCAAAGATGACTATAGGTTTAACAGTTTGTTATCAAATGTTTGCGTTTACATTTAACGCGATGGCGACAAAGGATTAACGCCCGCTCAATGGGAGACAGACAAAGACACATCGCTGTACTAAAAACAAACGGTAGTGGTTAAAAGCGCAACAAAATGTCAACGAAGCCTGCCAATCCATGCGGAAATATAATGTGACGACGGTTAAATTTTTTGAAAATTACGGTACTATGAAGCCAATTTCGTTTTGTAACCCGTAAGGCGTTCCTCACGCATGCACAATCCGATCATCACATCGCTTTTGGATACTGATGCTTATAAACTGAATATGCAGCAGGCTGTCTTTCATCATTACCCTGACGTTCATGTCAGTGCGGACTTTTATTGCCGCAGTGATGAAAACCTTGCCTATCTGCGCGAACAGCTTATCGACCATATTCACCACATGGGGACACTCCGTTTCCAAGCGGACGAGATTGATTATCTCTCCTCGTTAGATTTGTATCAGGCTGATTTTCTCGCCTACCTCTCGCACTTCCAGCTCAACCCTCAACAGGTGACGGTGTCCATTGAAGAGGGGCAACTTGCTGTGCATATCGATGGGCCATGGTGTGACGTTATTCTGTGGGAAGTGCCACTGCTTGCGATTATCTGTGAGCTACGCAATCGCGCTTGCTATCCAGAATTGGGAGTCGCGGATGCCTTAGCGCGCCTTGACGACAAACTGGCACACTTACCGGCCGATGGCTACTCGGATGACTTTCATCTGGTTGATTTTGGTACACGCCGTCGTTTTTCGCGCGATGTCCATCAGGCTATCGTCACGCGTTTACACGCCGTTTATCCACCGCTAAAGGGGACCTCGAATTGCTGGTTAGCAAAGCAGCTAGGGCTTCCTCCGGTTGGCACACAAGCGCATGAGTGGTTTCAAGCCCACCAACAACTGGCGGGCGATCTAGCAGATTCTCAACAGCTCGCGCTTAATGTATGGCTACGCGAGTATCCGAATAGTCTTGGGATCGCCCTTACCGACTGTATCAATATGGATGCCTTTTTGCGCGATCTTGATGCGTCTCTATCTCAGGCATTCAGTGGCTTACGTCACGACAGCGGCGATCCCATCATCTGGGGCGAAAAAGCCATTGCGCACTATCGCCACCACCATATCGATCCCAAAGATAAAACACTCGTTTTTTCAGATAGCTTGACACTGGCTAAAGCCATTCATATTTATCAACACTTTGCGGGTAAGGCGAGTACGTCGTTTGGGATTGGCACACAACTGACTTGTGATCTACCCAATGTGAAAACACTAAATGTGGTGATCAAGCTGACCAGCTGCCAAGGCAAACCGGTTGCCAAAATATCGGATGAACCGAACAAGGCGATTTGTAAGGATGAGGCGCATTTATCGGCACTAAAGGCCGCATTTAATTTGTCGCCGTGAATCACTGCTTTGGCCCGTAAAATGCCGTGACGATAACCGACTTTTAAGGGCTGAACGATTCTTGACACTGCTATTCTTGGCGTTGCCGTTGTAATACCGCTTCCATACCAAATACATCATTGGTTAATCGCAAAGTATCAGCGGCCAGTTGGTATTGCGACGAATGACGCCCTTCTTTGTAAATCAACATTAAGTGATCCCCCTCGACCAAATAGACGCCTCGATGGGTCACTGAACGGCCACTATCGCCTCTTACTTGCATCGCAAACAAAAAGTCTGGACGCAACTTTAGCGACACACCGTCTACGTCTTCGCTAACATCATCACCTTCAATACTGTTTGAACGCCACAAACCACTCAGGTTGTCTGGAAGCAACTTCGTAAAGATAGCCCCCTGTAATTGCAACTGGTGATGATTCAGTTGATAAGCATGTACCTGATCCGTGCCATTCTCATCATAAAGCCTCAGTGTTTGCTGAGTAACGCTATATTGGCCGGCCGCTGTTTCCAGCTTTCCGTTACGACGTAACATATCGATACGAAATTCATAGTGGGAGTTAAAGGAGATATTAATTGCTTTATAAGGATGAGGGGTTGATGTTTCGCTTGCTTCACTAAACCAGTACCATTGCCCCAGCAGCAAAGGAACGTCAAAGCGCCCTAAATCCTCGCTATGCACTGGCCATGCCATAAACATGGCAAGTGTGATCCCGTAGAAATAACGCATACCTTCCCCCTACTGATGGTGATGCCTTATTACTAAGATTAGACCTAGTTCTCATTTTGAGTGAAAAAAAGCCCAGGTCGGATGACCCAGGCTTGTAGTGATCACAGTCGTGTCTTTTTCGGGCGCACTACTCGTTAAGAGATGACTCGTTAAGAGATGACTTGTTAAGCGATGTCGTGAGATTAACCAGATCTCGCGTAATACTGGCGGCTTCGTCTAGGTAGGCATCGGGCTCTTCATACTCTTTAGGTACATCATCGAGTGACTTGAAGCGAGGCTCACCCATGGCTTCTTGACGTGCATTTAAACGCGCTAAGCGGTCTGCATCTTCGTCATCCATCTCTTGACGTCGTACTTTCTCATTTAAAGACAAGGTATTGTCGTCCTTCTCTTTTTGATAGCGCGCGATATCTTGACGAATAAAACCGAACTCTCGATCGTCAGCAATCCTTGCTTGATGACGTTGCGCGAGGGTATCAATCACTGATTCAGGCAAAGACTGTGCCTGATAATCCGCTTTTTCAATACGATCCCAAGGCAATGCATTGTCTTCCATACTTTCACCGGTTTCATCAGGCGATACAGGCGATGGAAACGCAATGTCAGGTACGACACCTTTATTTTGGGTACTGCCGCCACTGATGCGATAAAACTTTTGGATTGTATATTGCACGTAACCCAGTGGGTTATCGAACAAATCGTAAATATGGTTGAGCGAACGATGCTGTTGCACTGTTCCTTTACCAAACGATTGTTCGCCAATCACTACCGCTCGATCATAATCCTGCATGGCAGCGGCAAAAATTTCCGACGCAGAGGCACTATAGCGATTTATCAGCACGGTCATTGGACCATCGTAATAGCTTTTGCCATCACTGTCGGCGTTGACTTTCACTCGACCGTAGCTGTCTCTTACTTGCACAATCGGGCCTTTGTCGATGAACAAACCACTGAGCGCCGTTGCTTCACTCAGCGCCCCGCCACCGTTATTACGTAAATCGACAACGATGCCACTGACATCTTTCTCTTGTAAGTTTGCCAATTCTTTTTTGGTATCATCGGCTAAGCCGACATAAAACCCCGGTACCGTGAGTACACCAATTTTATCTTCGCCGCGCGCGATCACTTCCGACTTCACCGCACGATCTTCAAGACGAATTTTATCGCGGGTTAACGTGACGTTGTAACTTTTAGCATTAGCGCCTTCAGGAAGAATTTTGAGTTGAACCTCGCTCCCTTTCGGGCCTTTGATCAGTTCCACCACGTCATCCAGACGCCAGCCAATAACGTCGACAACCGATTCGTCTTCCTGGCCGACACCAATAATGCGGTCACCTGGTGACAACTGTTTTGACTTGGACGCAGGGCCTCCAGCAACCAGAGAACGAATGACGGTATATTCGTTTTTGACCTGTAAAACGGCACCAATCCCTTCAAGAGACAGGTTCATTTCCGATTGAAATTGTTCGGCATTACGGGGAGATAAGTAGCTCGTATGCGGATCAACCTCACGGGCGAAGGCGTTCATGTAGACTTGAAACACATCTTCACTATGGCTTTGTGTGAGGCGTTTTAACGCACTGTTATACCGTTTCCCTAGGGTGTCGCGGATCGCATCATCCTCTTTCCCCGTGAGGCGTAAGTTCAATGCGTCATTTTTGACTCGCTTGTCCCAAATCGCATCAAGCTCCGCTTGATTTGCCGCCCATGGTCGCTCAGTACGATCCAGTACCATGCTCTCATCTGCGGAAAAATCAAACGGTTTATCGAGTACTTTTAAAGCGTACTGATAGCGTTCAAAGCGCTTTTTGAGAACCCGGTTATAAATCGCATACGCGGCTTCTGTTTCACCCGCCTTTAATTGGTCATCTAAACGATCTTCCCAACGCGATAGCGTGTCGACATCATCCTGAGTCAAAAAGACACGGTTATAGTCCAGCGTTTCAAGGTAGCGTTTAAAAATAGCCGCTGAGAACGCGTCATCGAGCGTAAACTGCTTGTAGTGCGATCGGGTAAAACGAGAGGTTACCCGCTTAGAAGCGGTTTCGTGTTGAGGTTCAGCAGAGAGTGAAGGTAACTCACTGAGTTGAAAATCGGCCTCTATGGCCTGGGCAGATGCTGCCAGCATGAGGCTGGCAGCAATCGCCGAAACGCGGCGTCGACAAAACATGCGTCGAGGAGTCTCCTTTAGGCGCTGAGGTGCTCCGCTTTTACTAACATGGTTAATCCGTTAGTTAGGCGAACCCGCACCTCATCCTTATTAATTTCAACAATGGTCGCAGGTAAATTACCATTGCCCATGTTCACATTTACGTCTTTGCCTACGACAACGTCGTTGGCGCTGAGTTCGCGACGTGGCTCACTCTCTTTCTTAGTCATTTTAGCGGGCTTTGGTTTACTTGTACGGCCTTTTGCCGATTGCGCTGCCGCTTTTTTGCCTTTGGCTGGCGCTTTTTCACCGTTTTTCGCCTGAGACTCCGCTTTTTTCGCCTGTTGTTGCTTACGACGCTCAGCGGCCCGTGCTTTACTTTCTGCTAGAGCCTGAGCCGCATGATCAATATGCTCTTGCTCTAACTCGCCGCACGCATTGCCATCTAAATCGACGCGTGACGCACCGGGTTTCACGCTGTGCAGATAACGCCAGGAAGACGTGTACTGACGAAGCGCGGCGCGCAATTGGGTTTTGCTTACCTTGGGATCGCCGTCAAGACGAGTCGCAAGATCTTGAAAAATACCAATTTTTAATGGCTTGGCTTCGCCTTCAACAGTAAAACATTTAGGGAAACGTTCAGCAATATAGGCAATGACTTCTTTGCTGTTCGCGAGCTTTTCAGTATTTTCCATGTTTTTTCCTGGCCTGCTGCAGCAAAACTGCAGCAGCGTATCTACGTGTATTTAAGTATGAAAGTGGTGCGTATTATAGATACCTGATATTAAAAAACTACCAAGATTGGCGAAATCATAAGTGTTTTTGCATTTCTTTGACCAAGGTAGCCAGTCCATGCTCATCTTCTTGGTCAAATCGACCGATACTTGGACTATCAATATCGAGTACCGCATGCCGTTGTCCGTTGACGTGCACTGGCAGAACAATTTCAGCGTTACTGGCGGCATCACAGGCGATATGTCCTTCAAAAGCATGGACATCTTTAACTCGCATGACAATATCTTGTCGATAAGCCGCACCGCATACACCTTTATCAAAAGGAATACGAACACACGCGGGTTGGCCTTGAAATGGTCCAAGCACTAACTCGTCACCGTCATCAAGATAAAATCCCACCCAGTTGATATCGTCAAGTTGGCTATTTAGCAAGGCGCTCACATTAGCAAGCTTAGCGATAAGGTTAGGCTCACCTTCACATAAAGCCACCGCTTGTTGCGTTAACAAACGATAAAAATCCGCTTTGTTTTCCATAAATCACTGCATCTCAATCAACAAGACCATTACAATAGAAAGAATCTAAAGACATTTCAATTGAGTATCTTGATTTATGATCACTTGGCGCTGGCTTCTTGACCAAGCACGACCTCATCGAACGCGGCTAATCTGGGCAAACGTGGTCGCCATTGCTGCCACGCTCATCAGTGTGCCAATTCCGCTATTGATGCCATTATTGGTCGACGAGGTGCTACTCGACAAACCCGATTGGGGGCTGTCGGTACTTAACACAATACTGCCACAAAGCTGGCAACAGGCTGCGTACTATATCGCTGCCGTCTTAGTGATCGTGGTATTGATGCGCACTATCAGCCAAGGGTTGAACATCTTACAAGGTCGCCAATTTACGCTGGTGGGTAAAGCCATCACCTATAAAATCCGTCAGCACCTGATTGCAAAACTCGGCCGTATCAGCATGCGAGAGTACGAACTTCGTGGCAGTGGCGGGCTGACTTCTCACCTTGTCACCGATGTGGAAACCATCGATAAGTTTATCGGGACCACGCTGAGTAAATTTATTATCGGGATCCTCACTGTCACCGGGACAGCGGTGGTTTTGCTTTGGATTGACTGGCGATTAGGCTTGTTTATCTTATTGATTAATCCCATTGTGGTGGCGCTGAGTCGTGCCCTCGGCCAACGCGTAAAACACCTTAAAACGCGCGAAAACCGAGCCTTTGAACAGTTCCAACAGCGACTGGTCGATACCCTAGACGGATTATATCAACTTCGCGCCGCTAACCGAGAGCGGACCTATTTAAAGCAACTTGATGACAGTGCAAATGATATTAAAGTGAGCGCCGATAAATACGCGTGGCAATCTGAGGCGGCGGGTCGTCTTTCGTTCTTAATGTTTTTAGTCGGCTTTGAACTCTTTCGCGCGGTCGCGATGGGCATGGTCTTTTTTAGTGATCTTTCTATCGGCTTGATGTTTGCCGTGTTTGGCTATCTATGGTTTATGCTCGGGCCAGTTCAAGAGCTACTCGGGATCCAGTTTGCGTGGTATAGCGCCAAAGCAGCGATGACTCGGATTAACGAGGTCTTGCAATTACCCGAAGAAACTCGGCGTCCAGAGGGGATCGATCCAGGCGAGCTCGTTTCAGGGAGGGAGAACCCGCAAGCAATCGATGTTGAGATAGATAATCTTCACTTTGCGTATGATGATGACAAAGCGGTTCTCGATGGTCTCACCATGCAGATCCCAGCCGGACAACGCGTGGCCCTCGTCGGCGCAAGTGGGGGCGGTAAATCAACCCTCATTCAGCTGTTGTTAGGGCTCTACCCTGTAGAACAGGGTGATATTCGCTTTAATGGCCATTCCATTCATGACATCAATATGGATGCGCTTCGTCATCAAATTGCCGTGGTATTGCAACAGCCCATACTGTTTAATGATACTTTAAGAAATAATTTAAGTCTGGGGCGTAAGTTTGATGATGCGACGCTCTGGCAAGCGTTGGAGCGCGCACAGCTGGGCGATGTCGTGAATCAGCTGACTCAAGGCTTAGAGACCCCACTGGGACGCCAAGGGGTGCGCTTATCAGGCGGTCAGCGCCAGCGTGTTGCAATTGCGCGTATGCTGCTCGGCGACCCTAAACTGGTGATTTTAGATGAAGCCACGTCGGCACTCGATACCGCCACTGAACGCGCACTGCATCAAGCAATGCAAACCTTTTTAGCTGGTCGTACGACACTGATTGTTGCACATCGGCTGTCAGCGGTTAAAGAAGCCGATCTGATTTATGTGCTCGATGAAGGTCAGGTCAGTCAACAAGGGACACACACCGAACTGGTGAATGCACCCGGTGTTTATCAAACCTTATATGGACAACTCCAACAGGTAGCAGGGAAATAATCGTGAGAACGCAACCACCAGACAACACCCTGTCGGCATCTTATCCAAGTCAGATAAGGTGCCCGGGTTGTGATCGGGTGCTACAAGGCTGTCAAACGGGTTATGACCATCTTGCCATTTGCCCACGCTGCGCGACCAAACTCGCACAGGGTCGACGCTTATCATTTAATAGTGAAATCGCGTTAACCTTGACGATACTTATCCTTTTCTTGCCAGCCCATCTCCAACCTTTGCTATCGATAGATTTATTAGGCTCAACGATCAACGCCTCCGTATTGACTGGTGCTGTACGCCTTTGGTCCGACTTTCCTTTTGTGGCTGCGCTCGTGGTGATTTGTGCCTCTCTAGGGCCACTTATCTTTACCAGCGCTTTACTCACTTTACACCTTGCACGACGACGTCAAGCGATTCGGTGCTTTCGTCTTGCGGTCAAGGTAGTTGACCATAGTCGTCATTGGGTCATGGCGGATGTTTTGATGGTCAGTTTGGCCATCGCTTGTTTTAAAATTCAAGACTATGCCTCCCTGCATTTCTCCATCGGCCTCGCCTGTTACGCGGTTATCCAGATCTTGCTCTCTGTGCTGCTGGTCAGAGTGAATACACAAAGATATTGGGATACATTTTCTTTAGCTGCGACACCATCGGATAACACGTCCACACTCATTCGTTGTGGTCACTGTGGCTTAACACAGACCGCAGACCAAGGCGCGTGCCAGCGCTGCCACCAGCCTCTTTATCGGCGTGTCATTCGCAGTGAGCAAAAGACATGGGCATGTTTGATCACAGCCAGTATTTTTTTGTTTCCAGCCAACGTGTATCCGATCTCAATTTTATTTTCTAACGGTATTCGGCTTGAAGACACCATCTTCTCTGGGGTGGCGAGCTTAATCAATAATGGCATGCCTGGTATTGCCGTGATCATTTTCACCGCCAGCATCATCGTTCCAGTGGCCAAGATCTTGGGGCTAGGATTAATACTAATCAGTTTTCGGCGCCGCACTGCCATTACACCTCGTCAGCATATGTGGCTATATCGTGGGGTTAAGTGGATCGGAAAATGGTCAATGATGGACTTATTCGTCATTGCATTTATGGTGGCATTAATTGATCGTGGTCGCATTATGGACTTTACCCCCGGGCCGGGCGCCATCGCGTTTGGCATTGTCGTGGTATTAACCATGCTCGCCACCGAATTTCTTGATACGCGTTTGATATGGGATCATCATGAGCGACAAACAAGACCTACCCTCACCGATAATTAAAACCACCTATGGCCTGTCTCCACTATGGATACTCCCTATACTGGCGCTAGGTTTAGCCGCATGGTTGGTGTTTCAGTCAATCAATGAAGCCGGGCAACGGATCCAGATTCTTTTTAGTGATGCACAAGGATTAGAGGCTGGGCGGACCATTATCCGCTATCAAGGGCTGGAGGTCGGCAAGGTGCGCAATATTACCTTGGCTGACGATCTTGATGGTATTTATGTCGATGCCAATATCTATCCAGAAGCCACACAGCTTTTAACTTCCGGGACAGAATTTTGGCTGGTCAAGCCTCGAGCCTCCATCACTGGGATCAGTGGCTTAGAAACCTTAGTATCCGGTAACTACATTGCTTTGCAGCCAGGAAAAGGTGAGCCTCGCCTGACATTTACCGCACGCGACGAGCCACCGACAGATATGGCCGAAAAGGCGGGGACGACGGTGAAACTGCGAGCACCGACCCTGGGTTCTCTTAATGTCGGCTCTCCCCTTTATTACCGTAAAATTCAAGTCGGCGAGGTTTATAGCTATCGGCTCGACAGTGACGCGCAAGGCGTGACGCTCTCGGCGTTGATTGAACCCCAATTCGCACACTTACTAAAAGAGCAGACACGTTTCTGGTCGGTCAGTGGGCTTAAAACACGAATCGATGCTTCTGGCGTTGAACTCGAATTAGATAGCGTGGCAAGTTTAATTGCGGGAGGCATTGCGTTCGACTCTCCCGATAACAGCCCTCGTTCGGATGCGAATCAGCCATTTCAATTGTATTCGAGTCTCGCGCATGCCGCGCGGGGGCAAACATTAAACATCTCTTTACCCGCTGATCACGGTCTGCCGGGCCGAGGCACACGGATCACCTACCAAGGATTAGAAGTGGGTGAAATTACGCGTATTGAGATCACAGACAATTATCCTGGTCCTATCGCCACCGCCAAACTCGATCCCAGTATGACCTGGCTACTGAACAAAGACACGCGTATAAAAATCGAGCAACCACAAATTGGCTTTGATGGCTTGAAAAACATCGGTAACCTCGTACTTGGCAATTATTTATCGATTGAGCCAGGTTCTGCGGACGCAGATTCCGTTACATCGGACCATCTATTCACCGCTGCCAACCGCCATCAACAACGTAAACAACAAGACAATGCCTTAACCGTCACCCTGACCGCAGACGATGCCTATGGGCTCTCTCAACATACAAAAGTGTTACACCGCGGCATAGAGGTCGGCTTTATTGACCATATCGGCTTCAATGAAAGTGACAATGTTACGATAGATGTGGTGATCGACCCGCAATATCGTCACCTCGTAAAACAAGCATCGCAATTTTTCATCCTTGGCGGCATTACTGGTGAGCTAACGGGTAAAGGGCTCGACGTGGTTGTGCCTGCAATGGAACAAATTGCCGATCCGGCGCTTAGCTTCACCAGCGAGGGGGCGAAAGGCGCCAACGATACCTATCCGCTTTACACGTCATCCATTCAAGCAAAACATGCCAACCAAAGCGCACAAGGCCAAACGCGCTTTACGCTTGTCGCTGACCGCTTACCCAGTATCAGTGAAGGTAGCCCCGTGATGTATCGTAACTTTATTGTCGGTCAAGTGGAGGGTTACCAATTAAACGGTCAGAGCGTCACCATCGCCATCGCTGTCAATAACCGCTACAAGCACTTAATTCATCGCAATACAGTGTTTTGGAACCAATCCGGACTGGATATCAAAGCCAATTTACGTGGCGTTGAAATTAATACAGGCTCGGTCCGTTCGCTACTCAATGGTGGCATCGCGTTTGGCGACATGCCGGGGATCAGTAATCAACGCAACGGAGAGTGGAAGCTCTACCCTTCCAAACAAGACGCAGCCCAATATGGTGTTGATATTATGCTGACAGTCGACCAAGCCAATGGGGTAAAAGTAGGCAGTGCGATTCGCTATCAAGGCGTCGATGTGGGTGAAGTGATCGACATGTCGCCAGATTTCAGCCAGGAGAAGGTGCGTATACAGGCAAGGGTCTACCCGAAATATAAACGCGCATTGGCGCGTCAAGGGAGTTACTTTTGGTTGACGCAACCTGTACTAAGTCTGACCAAGACCGAAAACTTAGACTCTTTATTTGGAACTTATATCTCCGTCGAGCCCGGCCAAGGTGAGTTTTCCCAGCAGTTTGTCCTGCATGAGACGCCAAAGTATCCGCAAGGACTCACTTTGATATTAGAAAGCGATGCGCGCCATTCAGTGACCCGAGGTACGCCTGTGTTGTATCGAGAAATAGAAGTAGGCACTGTCGCTAAAATAACACTGGGTGAACTCGCTGATCGCGTTTTATTCGAGTTACACATTGCTCCCGACTATGCCTATTTAGTACGCGAGAACTCTGTATTTTGGAATCAATCAGGCGTGGATGTCTCGATAGGATTAACCGGTGCCGATTTAAAAAGCGGAACCATTGATAGTTTGCTAAAAGGCGGGATTGCTTTCTCAACCCCTGAGGAAAAGCCGCTTCAGCCTATCGCTCAGGATCAACAGCATTTTTTACTCCATGATGAAGGAAAAACCGCATGGAAAGCGTGGCGGACAACGATTCCCAAGCCATGATCCCCAGGGTATCGCGCGTCTGTCGCGATACCCTTTTATCTTCATTTCCACGCCCGCATTATTTTCTTCATGCGCTGGAAAATCACTAATGACAAACTACACTATAAGAAACAAAGTTAAATTGGCATCGGGCTCCAATGAGCCTTTTCCCTAAGCCCGGAACAGGACGTACCGGGCATTTTTTTGTCATGTTAATCGAACTTAGTTAAGTAAATGCCATCGTGTTCGATCCGGATTTGTCGCTGCTTATACAAGCCACCCAGTGTCTTTTTAAAGGTTGCCTTGCTCGTACGAAACAAAGCAAAAATAGCATCAGGCGAACTTTTATCATTCAGCGGTAAGAAGCCGTCTTTGTTTTCCAGCGTACGTAAGATTTTATCGCCTAACTCATCGACCCGGGCTTTACCTGGTTTTTGTAGCGATAAATCCATTTTGCCATCGTCGCGTACATGTTTGACGTAGGCGCTGAGTTTTTTGCCAATAAACAACTTACCAAACGCTTCAGCGCGATAAATCAGTCCCCAGTGTTGATTGTCGACCACACACTTATAGCCCAGATCGGTGTTATCCGTGATCAGTACCGTGACTTTATCTCCCTGTTGCATTTTGGGCTGTGCGTCGCTAATAAACTTATTAAATTTACGACTCGCCACAATGCGCCCTGATGCATTGTCGGTATAAACACGCACAACATACGGTTTGCCCTCTTCCATACGCGTGCGTTGCTCACTAAATGGCACCAGCAAGTCTTTACTCAACCCCCAGTCAACAAACGCGCCCACTGAGTTCACCCCAACACAACGCAAGGATGCAAACTCACCCACTTGCACATAAGGCGTTTCGGTGGTCGCTATGATGTCATCTTCAGAATCGAAATAAATAAACACATCAAGGTCGTCGCCAAGCTGAGTATTCTGCGGTACATAACGCTTGGGGAGGAGAATATTGCCGTAGTCATCTCCATCCAGAAACACCCCAAAGTCTACCTGTTTGACCACAGTAAGCGTATTAAATTGGCCTAGTTTAATCATTGTCTCAACACGATAAAAAATAATGCCCCCAAGTATACGCAATTTGCACGTAAGATGCGTTGTTGATCCGACGCGTCGCAGAAAAAATACCCTTACTTTCTGTCTCTTGTTAGTCGTCGTAACCCTGTTAGGCTGGCTAAAGCAAATAAGGGGGAAACATGGCAGTATTTAATGGCGAACACATTCGGTTTAGTTTTAGCCAGTTGGGCAGCGCATTCGGTAAGTCCGTTACACCAACGCCGCTAGATAACGGGCGAATTTTAACCTATGACGCCACCTTGGCGGAAAAACTCGGCTTAACCGATGCAGACATCAAAAGCGATACCTTTCGCGCGTTATTATCGGCAGAGCAACCCTTGGCCGGCCGCACGCCTTTTGCCATGAAATACACGGGGCACCAGTTTGGTCAATACAATCCAGCGCTCGGTGATGGGCGTGGCGTATTGCTGGGCGAGTGGCGTGATAACAGCGGCACACTGTGGGATTGGCATCTAAAAGGGGCCGGTAAAACACCTTATAGTCGCCATGGTGATGGTCGGGCCGTGCTACGATCAACGCTCCGTGAATACTTAGCCAGTACAGCAATGCGCGGACTTGGCATCCCAACCACGCACGCCCTCGCCATGGCCACGAGCGACACGCCCGTCATGCGTGAGCGAATGGAAACCGCAGCAACGTTATTGCGGGTGACAGAAAGCCATGTCCGTTTTGGTCATTTTGAGTATTTATTTTTTAGCCAACAACATGACGCGCTGCGTACACTGGCCGACTATGTGATTGCGCGTCATTTCCCTGAACTTGCCAAAGCCGAGCAACCGTATGCGGCATTGCTGCAAGAAATTGTCGAGCGCACCGCTGGAATGATCGCTCAATGGCAAGCCGTTGGTTTTAACCATGGCGTGATGAATACCGACAATATGTCGATCCTGGGCCAAACCTTTGACTATGGCCCCTACGCATTTTTAGATGATTTCAATCCCAGCAATATTTGCAATCACACGGATCACACCGGACGCTACGCCTTCAACCAACAACCCGCCATTGGACTTTGGAACCTCTCCGCATTGGGTTACGCATTCACGCCATTGCTAGACAGCGCGGTGATCAACGACATTCTTGGCGGCTATGAACATCATTTGCAAGTGGCATATAGCAAAGCAATGCGTGATAAATTGGGCTTATCGGACGCACAGCAGGGTGATAGCCATTTATTTAATGCGCTCTTTTCATTGCTTGAGAGCGAAGGTGTCGATTATACCCTTTTCTTTCGCCGGCTCAGCGAGATTGAAAACGACGCCCTACTCACCGCACCAAGCCTCAGTCAGTTTTCAGACATGATTGCCGATACCGACAGCTTGAGTGAATGGCTAAGCGATTACCATCAACGTATCCATCATCTTGATTCGCTTGAACGACTAAACCGTATGCGAGCAACAAACCCTGGATTTATTTTGCGTAACTCTCTGGCTCAGCAAGCCATTGATGCCGCAGAGCAAGGTAACATGCAACCTACGCACGATCTGATCACTGTATTAGCCGATCCCTTTGATGCACATCCGGCATTGGCCCATCTCGCACAACGGCCCGCGGAAGAAGACAAAGATCTCACCTTGAGTTGTTCATCCTAGTGCTGAGTATTAAACACACAGATTGATCAGGGCTTGAGTGACAGGGTAACATAATAACCTTCATTCAATCCGTCAATTATCGTCACGCGTAACCTGTTGGTAGGCGTGACACCTTGCCGCTCTGGAAGAAAAAATCCAACAGATATCACATTGATGCTTTCACAGGCCGCTTTTTTTGCTATCTTACTAGCTTCGCAACAGATAAAAATGTGAGGAAGGCTGTCCTCTATGCCACTGAAAACCGACGAGCTTCGAACCCGTGTGGTCGATACCATGCCTACGCCTGCAGAGGTGGAAGCTGCCCACCCCGTTACTGACAGTGTTGCTCACCACATAACCACCGCACGACGTGCGATTAGCGATATTCTCAATGGCCGAGACCCTAGACTACTCGTGATCGTCGGCCCTTGCTCGATTCACGATCCAGCCGCGGCCCGTGATTACGCAGCAAAGCTCAAAACCCTAGCCGATCAATACACAGATCAATTATTGGTGGTGATGCGCACCTATTTTGAAAAGCCGCGCACCGTTGTCGGTTGGAAAGGCTTGATCAACGATCCCCACCTCGACGGTAGCGGCGACATTCGTGCGGGGCTATTCACCGCGCGTGAGTTACTGCTCGATATCAATAAAATGGGTTTACCGACGGCGACCGAGTTTCTCGATATGATTACCGGTCAGTATATTGCTGACCTAATTAGCTGGGGCGCGATCGGCGCTCGAACTACTGAATCCCAAATTCATCGCGAGATGGCGTCAGCGCTCTCAAGCCCTGTTGGGTTTAAAAATGGCACCGACGGTAATATTACTATTGCCGTCGACGCGATTCGTGCGAGCCGTGAATCGCATTTGTTCTGCTCGCCGGACAAACATGGCGCCATGACAATCTATCGCACTGCCGGCAACCCTGACGGCCATGTTATTTTGCGCGGCGGACACCAGCCGAATTATCACGCGCATAATGTACAGGCAGCCGCGAACACGCTGGCAGGTTTTGGCTTACCTACCAAGCTTGTGGTTGATTTTAGCCATGGTAATTGCCAAAAGCAGCACCGTCGTCAATTGGAGGTGTGTGCAGACATTGCCGCGCAAATCCATGGTGGCGAGCAAGCGATCGCTGGCATTATGGCTGAGAGTTTTTTACAAGAAGGTAATCAAGCAATGGGGAGTGCCGATTCACGCACCTATGGTCAGTCGATTACCGATCCTTGTCTCGGCTGGGAAGATACCGAAAAGGTTTTGGCTCAACTTGCCAACGCTGTCATGGCGCGAAAAAATACATAACCATTGATTGAACATGGGCATGTCCAGAGCATGCCCCTAACTAGGATGAGACTATGCCTTCATTTGATATTGTGTCTGAAATTGACAAAGTGGAACTCAAAAATGCCGTTGATAATGCCAATCGTGAACTGGCAACACGGTTTGATTTTCGTGGTGTGGAAGCCAATTTTGACTTGGATAAAGAAGCGGTAAAAGTGATTGCTGAGGCTGACTTTCAAGTGAATCAAATGATGGATATGCTTCGCAGCAACTTGGCCAAGCGTGGCGTTGATGCACGCGCGATGGATATTCAGGAAATGGTCCATTCCGGCAAGAGCTTTTCACAACAGGTGAAGTTCAAAAATGGCATTGAGACGCCAGTAGCGAAAAAGATCACCAAAGCGATCAAAGATGCCAAGATGAAGGTCCAGACGCAAATTCAAGGTGAGCAAGTCCGTGTTACCGGTAAGAAACGCGACGATTTACAGGCTGTAATTCAATTGATCAAAGACAGTGATTTTGAGCAACCTTTTCAGTTTGAGAACTTCCGCGACTAACGGTTTAAGCCTCGAACTATCTAAAAGCGGGCGCCTGAAGCGCCCGTTTTTATTCTTTGTGATGCCCCGCGCTACTTGTAGTTATTTTTTATCTCATCGAGCGTGCCGTCCATGATCGCCTGGTCAACGCCTGCTTGCAGTTTTTCAACATAGCTGTCTGGTGTATTGTTACTTAGACTGTAATAAAGCTGTGATTCATTTAACACATGCACCACCTCAAACTGGCTGGTATCGATATTACTCTGGCTCATGATATACGCACTCACATTTTCTTCATAAGCCCACATATCTATCCGCCCAGCGGCTAATTGTTTTGCCAACAAGTCCGGTTTCGGGGATAAACGAATTGATTTCTTGCCAACGCCCATCGTTTCTAATAGGTGTTGACCCACATCATCTCGTACCACGCCAACTTTGTAGTCAGCAAAGTCACTCGCGTTATTGATTGTTATCTCTTTGCTTTTTGGCGCCCAAACCACCACTTTGGTATCGGTAATGGGCCCAACCCATTTAAACTTATCTTCACGCTCTGCGGTGCGTGTGGTTGAAAAAAGGACCGTATTGGGTTCAGACAACGCGGTCGCATAACCACGCGCCCACGGTTGCAATTTCACTTGATCACGGCTAATTGGCTCACCCGCCGCCTTAGTCGCAGCCTCTAGAAAATCAACGGCAATCCCTTTTAACTCACCACGCTCTTCATAATTGAACGGGGGATACACCTCTGTAATATAATCTAAATCGCTTAAATTAGCAGCGAGAGTCGTGGTCGAAAAAACCAGCAAGCTGGCGGCAATAAGTGACTTCATTGGACTACCTCTTTTTACCTTCCATTAAATGTGTACAGCCAACATCTTTATTATTAGCTTTCAATCAATTGCTGTCGGTCACCGAGTAACAAGTTTAAACCGCACTGCGTTGTGGCCTACAGGCAAAGTGTAGACCCCTCGCTCTTCTCTTGCGCAACTTTGCTAATACCCACACCGCACATTGAGGTAAAAAAGTTGAATTAGGTCACCATTCATGCCTAAACTTTACCCTTTATTGCAAATCGCCTGGGGCTATCGCTACCTAACGCACAAAAAGCGTTCGGCAAAGGACATAAAAACGCCACGAAGGCACATGATAACGCCCAACATTCGCCATCGACCCAACGAAAAGAACCATCGAGTCTGATCATTCATGAATAATCAAAAACGTCCTCTTTATATCCCCTACGCGGGGCCAGCCTTGCTCGAAACGCCACTGTTAAATAAAGGCAGCGCATTCAGTGTTGAAGAGCGTAAGTTCTTTAACCTTGAAGGATTATTGCCAGACGCGATAGAAAGCATTGAAGAACAAACCGAGCGCGCCTATCAGCAATACCAACGCTTCGAAAACGATATCGATAAGCATATCTATCTTAGAAATATTCAAGATACCAACGAAACGCTGTTTTACCGACTGGTATCGAACCACATCACCGAAATGATGCCTATCATCTATACCCCCACGGTTGGGGCGGCGTGTGAGAACTTTTCCAATATTTATCGCCGCGGACGCGGGTTATTTATTTCTTATCCAAACCGCGATCGTATTGATGATGTTTTAAACAATGCGTCTCGTCACAATGTCAAAGTGATAGTGGTCACCGATGGAGAACGGATTCTGGGATTAGGCGACCAAGGGATCGGTGGCATGGGCATCCCTATCGGAAAGCTATCGCTCTATACCGCGTGCGGTGGGATCAGTCCGGCTTATACGCTTCCCATTGTTCTGGATGTAGGAACTAATAACCCACAACGGCTCTCCGATCCCATGTATATGGGATGGCGCCACACTCGGATTAGCGGCCAAGAGTACGATGCATTTATTGAAGAGTTCATCCAAGCAGTACAGCGCCGCTGGCCTGAAGCATTGATCCAATTTGAAGATTTCGCGCAAAAAAATGCCATGCCAATCCTAGAACGCTATAAAGACAAGGTGTGCTGCTTTAATGATGATATCCAAGGGACGGCAGCAGTCACCGTGGGCTCATTAATTTCCGCGTGTAAAGCGGCTGGCACCAAGTTGTCTGAACAGCGGATCACCTTTTTAGGCGCGGGCTCTGCCGGTTGTGGTATTGCAGAAGCTATCATTGCACAAATGGTCGCGGAGGGCATTTCAGATGCACAAGCTCGCTCACGCGTGTATATGGTCGATCGCTGGGGTCTATTAGTCGATGCAATGCCAAACTTGCTCGACTTCCAACAAAAGCTGGTACAAAAAAGCGAGGCACTAGCGGAGTGGCAGCTAGAAGATAGCAACATCTCACTATTAGACGTGGTTCGAAACGCGAAACCCACCGTGCTCGTCGGCGTATCGGGGGCACCAGGGTTATTCACTGAAGATGTCATTAAACAAATGCATGCCACCTGTCCACGCCCTATTATTTTTCCTTTATCTAACCCCACGAGCCGGGTCGAGGCGACGCCATTTGATATTTTGCGTTGGACCGATGGTCAAGCGCTAGTTGCCACAGGAAGTCCATTTGAGCCCGTCCGTTTAGATAATGGCAAAACCTTCCCCATCGCACAGTGTAACAACAGCTATATTTTTCCAGGCATCGGGCTTGGCGTATTAGCCGTCGGGGCTTCTCGTGTTACCGATGGCATGCTAATGGCCTCATCGCGAGCACTGTCCGAATGCTCTCCTCTGGCGAAGCGAGGGATCGGCGCCCTGCTCCCACCGTTGGAGGATATTACCCAAGTATCAAAACGTATTGCGTTTGAGGTGGCTAAAGAAGCGATTGTTGAAGGCGTCGCCGCCGAGCTCTCTGATGAGGCACTGAAAAAGCGCATCGAGGAGAGTTTTTGGTCGCCTGAATACCGCGCTTACAAACGCACCTCATTTTAACCAAAGACTGACAGAAAAAGCGCCTACTCAGGCGCTTTTTTTGCTACCATTCCACCTACTTGCCGCACCCGCTATTATCGAGTGCTGTCCGTCAAAAAAAGGATACAACGCACCATGGCTCTCCGGCGCCTCGTTCGTCAGGCGATAATCACATTGGCTATACTCACAGCCCTTACTGTTATTCTCATGGCGGCTAGCGATATCGCAATCACGCTTAACGCCAAAGGGCGTGTCTATAAAGATGTCGATGTATTGCCCAAACGACAAGTGGGGCTCGTACTCGGCACCAGTAAATATATCGGCAAAACCTCAAATCCTTATTACACCTATCGCATTGAAGCGGCTGAGGCGCTTTATCACGCAGGAAAGATTAACCACCTGCTCCTTAGCGGCGACAACGCTCATCGGTCGTATAACGAACCCTGGACGATGAAACGAGATTTACGCAAGGCGGGCATCGCGGAAGAAGCGATTCATCTTGATTATGCGGGCTTTCGGACACTCGATTCCGTTGTTCGCGCCAAAACGGTTTTTAGTCTTGCACGTTTTACCGTCATCACGCAGCAATTTCATTGTGAACGTGCGCTGTTTCTTGCGGATGTAAACGATATTGATGCCATCTGTTACGCGGTACCAAGCCCCAGAGGCTGGGCCGGTACCAAGATCCGCGCCAGAGAAATACTGGCACGCACTAAAGCAGTACTAGACAGTTTTATTCTTAATGTGAAACCAAAATTTACCGGACCTAAAGCACCGATAGATGGCCTCTCAAACCGATAACCCCCTTCTGACGTTATGACTAGGCGTTCTGCCATCGATGCTGCCCGAATCACAATTTTTACATTGTTTTAATCATTTGTTTAAAAACCTGCCTGCAATCGATTAACACCCTGACCAATAAAGCGTATATTAGCCATCGCTTGGTAATCTGTTATGGCTTGTTTTTGCTTATAAATCCCCGTTATCAAGCGAATCACACAAATATTATAAATAAGTACAATATCTGATAACGTTTGTAAAAGGACGCCCTATGAACCTGCAATCCCTTTCTTTACACTCCTGGAAGCTCGATCGAAAAGCCTGGATTTTATTGGCTGATATTGCGTTGTTTTTCGTTTTATATCACAGCTTACCTTTTGCCGCCGACGTAACAACTGGCCTCAGCTTACTGGTCTTTATCGCCGTGCTTTGGCTCACCGAAGCCATCCATGTCAGCATGACAGCGATATTGGTGCCGATCATGGCAGTGGGTCTCGGTGTGTTTGAAACACCGGCGGCGTTGTCAAACTTTGCTAATCCTATTATCTTTCTGTTTCTAGGTGGGTTTGCATTAGCGGCGGCATTGCAAGCTCAAGGGCTCGATCAAGCGATTGCCAATAAAGTATTAACCATCGCCCAAGGAAAAATGTCAGTGGCAGTCATGATGCTCTTTGGTGTTACCGCCGGTCTATCGATGTGGATCAGTAATACAGCCACGACAGCAATGATGCTTCCTTTGGTACTCGGTATCTTACATAAGGTGAATAATCAAAAAGATCATGGCACCTATGTTTTCGTTCTGTTGGGGATTGCTTACTGTGCCAGTATCGGTGGCATCGCGACCATTGTCGGTAGCCCACCAAATGCCATCGCCGCTGCAGAAGCTGGGTTGAGTTTCGCAGACTGGATGAAGCTCGGACTGCCTGTCACGCTTATCCTACTGCCAGTGGCTGTTGTTGTGTTGTATTTTTTAACCAAACCGAATCTTAACTACAGCTTTGATGCCGACAAACGCGGTTTTGAGTGGACCACGCCACGTTTAATCACCATTGCTATCTTTGCGCTTACGGTATCGGCGTGGATCTTCAGTAAACCCTTAAATGCCATGCTCGGTGGTCTCAGTAAATTTGACTCGATCGTCGCGCTGTCTGCGATCGTATTACTGGGTGCTGCCCGAGTGGTAAAGTGGAAGGAAGTGGAAAAGACCGCAGATTGGGGCGTTCTATTATTGTTCGGTGGCGGTATTTGCTTAAGCAACGTACTCAAAGAAACAGGCACCAGTGTATTCTTGGCGAATCACCTCAGTAGCGCGCTGACCGGCTCCGGGTTGTTCTTTACCATGCTTGGTGTCGTCGCGTTTGTTATATTCCTCACAGAGTTTGCCAGTAACACCGCCAGCGCCGCACTGTTAGTTCCCGTCTTCGCGACCATTGCAGAAGCCTTAGGCGTGTCCCCCGTGGCACTATCGGCGTTAATTGCCATTGCAGCATCCTGTGCCTTTATGCTTCCCGTTGCCACCCCTCCTAACGCCATTGTGTTTGGATCTGGGCATATTGAACAACGTGATATGATGCGGGTTGGTATGTACTTAAACCTTGTTTGTATTGTGGTTCTTGCCATTTTTACCCGTTTATTCTGGTAATCTCGCTCACTACCTGGCATTTGCGCCAGGTAGTGTTTTTCGCGTCTTCTCGTCTATCAAAATTGTTTCAATTGAGTTTCAGGTTTACACTAGCGCAACGCTTAATAACCCGTAAACGACTATGGCATTTGCAGAAATTACTGGCTGGGGTAAATGTCTCCCGCCTGCTGTGTTGAGTAATGATGACCTCAGCACCATCTTAGAAACCAATGATGAATGGATCCGCTCGCGCACTGGCATTGAGGCGCGTCGAGTGAGTCATGTAGAAACCTCGGACTTAGCAACCGTTGCTGCCCATCGAGCCCTGGCGGCTGCAGGTATCGACGCGAGCCAGTTAGACTTATTGATTGTCGCGACATGCTCGCCAGATACCTTAATTCCTAACATCGCTTCAAAGGTTCAAGGAAATATTGGCGCCCTACGTGCAGCCGCTTTCGATATGAATGCCGCCTGTACTGGATTCCTTTATGGATTAGAAACGGCCACCAAAATGTTGCAAGCCGGCCATTACCAGCACGCACTGATTATTGGTGCAGAACACCTTACTTGGTACTTGGATTGGAGCAAACGCGATACCGCCGTGTTATTCGGTGACGGAGCGGGTGCAGTCGTGGTGAGCAAAAGCGATCAAGAAGTAGGCTTGTTGGATGCGCAACTCGGATGTGATTCAGCAGGAAGAGACGTATTAGCCATCCCGGCATTTGGCACCGCTATGGATCGTTTTGATCCCGACAATGGGCATTTTTCGTTTGACTTTATCGGTCGCGATATTTTTAAACGCGCGGTGAAAGGTATGGGCTCTGCGGCAAATCAAGTGCTTGCCCGCAATCAACTCAACGCCGACGACATCGATCTTGTTGTTCCTCATCAGGCGAATAAACGGATTATTGAAACCTTGTGTGAGCATGCCGGTATTGAACTGGATAAAGCATTTATCAATATCCAGCATTACGGTAATACGTCTGCCGCAACAATTCCTATCGCCTTGTGCGAAGCGGTAGAACAAGGCGTCGTCAAGCCGCACAGTCAATTGCTCACCGCGGCATTTGGCGCTGGGCTTACCTGGGGCGCAGGACTGATTCGCTGGGGTGAGCGAACCACACCTATCGCGCAATCAAATGCAGACCTACCACCCACCGATAAAACGGCACTCGAGCTATTAGACGACGCAATTAATCACTGTCAAAAGTCGAACAAGTAGCAACGCGAGAAAGCTAAGATCCAAAAAGCCGACAATCAAGATGTCGGCTTTTTCTTAGCAAGGTTTCATTGAGGCATTAGGTTAAATGCAAGAATGCCGCGCCACGCACTCCACCCGCATCGCCATGCTGTGCTTTAACTATATCAGGCGCATTTGCCGCTGACAGTAAATGCTGAGGTAAGCGCTCGGAAATGGCGTCATAAAGCTCATCAAAATTAGATAAGCCGCCGCCAAGCACAACCATGTCAGGATCGAAAGCAGTTAAAATACCGCCTAAAGACATTGCCAACACATCAAAAAAGCACGCGACAAATGCCACTGCATCGGATTCACCCGCTCGGTAGTTTTCGATAATCTCAATCGCTGATAGAGGCTGATAAAAGTGGCCATACAATTGTTCGAATCCGCGCCCTGATAGGTAATTATCTAAGCATCCTTTGTTGCCACATCCACAATCAAACATCGGTGGGTGATCACCAAGACGCAACCAAGCATCAATCGGCATCCGCATATGACCAACCTCGCCAGCCATCTGGTTTTTACCATTAATCACCTTACCGTTAATGACTAAACCACCACCAAAGCCAGTGCCAAGAATTAAACCCAAGACTGTTTTCGCCGACTGCGCTTGCTCATCCCAGGCTTCCGATAACGCGAAACAGTTAGCATCATTACTGATACGGACTTCTCTACCAAGGCGTGCTTCTAAATCTGCACGTAGCGATTGTCCATTGGCTGCAGGCACATTAACGGTTAGAACCGTTCCATCTTCTGCTTGTGAGCCAGGAATACCAATACCAATGGTTCCCTGCCCTCCCCATTTAACATCGTGTTTTTCTACCAATTGGACGATGGTTTCAACCAACGCCGCATAATCCTGCGTGGGGGTTGGATGACGTTCGGTCGCAATACGATTAAGTTGTTTGTCAAACGCGCCGAACTCAATTTTTGTGCCGCCCACATCAAAGCCGTAATACATGGCTAAGTCACCTTCGTGTTTGTTTGTCGTTATATAACCAGATTATCCACCAAAAATAGCCTCAAGTCCGTGATTCTGGCCAAGTTTCGTAGTTTTTTAACCAAACGTTAGCCATCGGCATTTTCGTGTGTATCACATTGATCCTGGCGATGAAGCAGCAGGGACAACGCGTCTCGCTCTGGCAACGCCTTTTGTCGTTTACCTGCCATATAGCGCTCGCTAAATACATCAAACCATTGATTCAAATATGCGGCTGCCATTTGCTCTTGATTTGCGATCAGTGCCTCTGCAGCCACTTCTGCTGTTGCAAGCTGATTCTCGCCGTGAGCATCACGCACTTGATAGCGTGATAATGCCTGAGGTTGAATACTTAAAACCGGAAAACGATCAAGCCAAGGGCTCTTTCTGAAAATCTTTTTCGCTTCTCGCCAGGTCCCATCGATAATAATCAACAGCGGACGTTTACCTGACACGCCCACAGTCGGGACACTCACGACACGCTCAGGCGTCGTGTATTGAGACGGGAAAACCACAAAAGGTTGATAATCGGGATGGGACAGAAGCGCTAACATCTCAGGGTCCGGCTCTGTTCGTGACCAAATAAACGCATAGGTATCGGCGATACAGTCAGCAATCAGCCGGCCGGTATTGCTTGGCTTCAAGACCTCATCGTCATACATCAGCAGCATAAAAGCGGCGTGTGTCTTGTGAGCCGTTCGGTGGGCGCAGATACAATAATGACGAACTAGCATGCACTGCTGACAACGATCAACCCCGGCACCACGGGCTAGATAAGGGCGGGTAGCACGCGAGAGGCGTGCTTTATAAAGGCGCTGAATCGCGTGATTCTGCTCTATTTTTGACATCGCTATTTTTGACATCAAAGTATCTAGGTTATTAGTGGCTGAGTACTAACGAAATTCAACCATGGCGCCATCAAATAAATTTTTGACTAGCGCCACATACTCTTCTAAAAAGCCCACTTGCTCCGCCGTGACAGGTTGCTCCCATCGCCCGGCTAAGACTTCTTCCATATCTTCAACCACACGATCGGCTTCACGGAGTATGGTAAACCTTAACGCGGATGAGAGCCCAGGGTTCTGCTCACAAATGGTCATGATGTTAGAGGCGACGAGATCGTGCACGATATCTGCAATGGTTTCATCGCCAATGGCTTCACCGGGTTGCTCAAAGACGGTGAGATTGAACGCAAAGTGCTCGATCAGTGCCTGATACCCGTCTGAATCTACTACCATGGTTACTTGTCCTTAGACTGTTCATATATCGCTATTGTATCGCGAACATCCGCGATGTGCGCCCCCAGAGGACGAAATTAGAAAGCGAGTCACGCTTCACAGCACATCACGTGCTTTATACTGTTTCCATGCACCTTATACGATTCGATGCATCTTGTACTATTCGATGCACCTTACATACGATTCCACACGCCTTATAGTATAAGATAGCATGCGCAATAACACGTACTGGCTTATTGCTCGTGTACATACAGTGGCAAAACTGTGAACGGTAAGCCTTTCTTGCTTATCCATGCCACACTTTACTCATGCAAACTGCTGACCCACTCTTCTTTGCAGTATAGCTTTGGTTTGCAGTGATGAAAATAAACCACACACTGAGCTGTTTTCACGGATACGCCCGAATCAATCGCTCACAAGGATGTAGGAAAAAACCATGAAGGTAAACCGTCCGCGCCCATTTAGTAAGAGCATTGTCAGCAAAATCGGATTAATCATGACGTTTATCACGCTGATGGTGCTCGGATTATCGGTTTCAAGCTATATCATGCAAGAGCGTGTCAATCGTGATGTAGAGCGCGCTACCCATCACGAAATTCCTAGCGCCATTATTACGATGCAGATGCTACGTTCGGTGAGCGACATGAATGCTAGCATGCTTAAATATGTCATGGGACGGCACGAATCGCTATCAGTGTTTCTAGAGAATCAACAAGACTTTGAAAACGCGCTAAAAAAACTAAAAACCATCAAACCCGATGAAAAACAACAACTCGAAAAAGTCAGTCAACTCTACGAACGCTTTCAACGCATCGCACATCAAAAAGTATTAACCGAGTTTGATCCTGTGGCTGAGCAATGGGCACGCAAGCAATTGATGCGATTATCCATTGATGTCGCTCGCCCAATTGATAACCTCGTTGCCGAACTCAAAGCCACCCAGGAGTTAAAGCAACCTGACAACTTAGCGGTATTACAATACCTTGACGAGCTCGTCGATGAAAACGGCGATATGCTTACCGAGCTAAATCAGTATTTAGAAGGTCGCACGAGTAGCCGTCAATACTTTATGGAAGATATGGTTACCTTTGAGCAATATTTGTCATTAACACAGTTCGAGCTTAATGACCCTGCCTCACTCAAAAAAATTGCGCGATTAAACAATCACTTTACTAGCTTTAAGCGCAGCGGTATTGCCATTTTTAACAATTACCAACCGAACGCCAAAGTCGCTGCCATGAAGGCAGTTCGCACGCTCAGCGATCATGAGTATCATGCGCTAGAGAATGCACTTTCCCGTTTTGCACAAGGCACAGGTAATGAAGTTACCCGCTCAATGACCGACTTACAATCTATTCTTCATTCGAATCAATTGAATCTTGGCTATTTATTGTTATTTATTTTGTTTGTCAGTAGCGGCATGTATTTTTATATTTATCAGTCTTTTACTCAGCCAATCGCCGCGCTGGCAGATTCGATGCAGCGACTGGTCGCGGGTGACATGACACCACCGTCTAGTCATTTTCAAGATAGAACCGATGAAGTCGGAAAGATTGCGCAGAGCTTAGTGATATTCCGAGCCCACATTATCTCGCGCAACCAAGCACGTGAGCAGTTGATAGCAGAAAAGGAACGAGCTGAAAGTGCATCTCGGGTTAAAGCGCAGTTTCTTGCTACCATGAGCCATGAAATACGCACCCCCATGAACGGGGTCATCGGGATGTTGGATCTACTGCGTCGCTCTTCGCTAACCCAATCCCAACACGGGTTGCTGAGCACAGTAAGAGAATCAGCCCTTTCATTGCTTTCGATTATTAACGATATTCTTGATTTCTCCCGCACCGAATCAGGAAAACTGCAGCTGGAGCAGGTTACCTTTTCTCTCTCTGAAACGGTTGATCAAGTAATGGACACGGTGAGCCACAATGCCAAAAAACAAAATGTGACATTGTCACTATTTATTGATCCTGAACTGCCTGACTCACTGATTGGCGATCCTAACCGGCTTAAACAGGTCCTTTATAACCTTGTGGGCAATGCAATTAAGTTTTCTGGCAGTCACCGTGACAAGCTGGGAAAAGTCGATGTCAAAATCACACCGTTCGACACAGGCACACCGGAAAAAACAGGATTGAACGTCACAATAGCGGATAATGGTATAGGCATCAGCCCCGACAAATTAGACACCATATTTCAACCCTTTAACCAAGCAGAATCATCCACTACGCGTGAGTATGGTGGGTCCGGACTCGGCTTAGCGATTTGTAAAAATATTATCGATTTACTCGATGGTGAGATAACGGTTGAGAGTGAACAGGATAAAGGAACCGAATTTCAAGTTCGCTTAAGTTACACCACTGACAGATTGGGTGCACCTCATCCTGCGCCACTTAGTCGTGACGATATCGACACACTGTTTATTTACCTTGATTTACCCGACGGCGAGCTAAAACACGCCATCAACCTCTATCTCAATCATTTAGGTATTGCACATGCGACAGCTAATCCAAACGAGACGCTTATCCTACAAAAGGAGGCGTCAAGCACGCCTGCGCTTGTCGCTGCCAGACATGTTCTCTTGATCACTCAAGATACAAGTGACGAGACGCGTTTTGATGCGCTTGGGGTGAAACACATCATTGCACTACGAGAGAAGCTGTCACTGAATACCCATCCTAACAAATACCTGGTCGAGCTTTTTGCCTCACCGCTCACTTATCGCCGCTTAGTGCATGGGATCCGTGTGTGTTTAGGCTTAGACAGCCCAGAGGTTAGCATGTTGGGGGAATCTCTCGAGCTAAATATTATCCCCGATATGCAAGCAAGAGAGCGCCATGGCAAATCGATACGTGGACATATACTGGTTGCCGAAGACAACCCCACTAATCAACGCGTTTTGACACAACAACTCCATTATCTCGGTTATCACGTTGTGATGGTTGATGATGGTGAACAAGCATTGCAGGCTTACCAAAGCACGCGCTTTGATCTGGTCTTAACAGACTGCCATATGCCCAATAAAGATGGTTATGCACTCGCAGCCGCATTGAGAGAGCAGCAGTCATCCACGGGATACGTCCCTATTATCGCTATTACTGCCAATGCACTCAGTGGTGAAGACGCACGTTGTTTTGCAGCGGGTATGGATGATTATATCACCAAGCCCATTGAGTTAGAGCAGCTCGAAAGCCGCTTAAGTCACTGGCTTCACCAAGGTTCCCATTCAACCACCGACAAGGCGCAAGAGGAAACGTCTACCCTCTCTGTGCAACACGAGAGCTCGCCAACCGTTTTAGATTTAAGTGTTATCGAACGACTCTATGCCGGCCAGAAACACGCTTATCTTGATATCATTGCGATATTTCGCCGGCGCAGTTTACCGAGCATCAACACGCTGAGCCAGTTAGCGCCGCCGTTTACAGATTGGCAAGATATCAAAGACACAGCACATAAACAGAAGTCCGCGACAGGCAGTATTGGCGCAACAGAATTGCATCAAGCGTGCCTTGACGCCGAACATGCTGCCAACACACAGGACACACAAGCACTTGTCAAAGCGTTAGCGCAAATGCAAACGGCTATCATACGTCTGACTCGTGCGCTCGACACGCTTGAGGCTTAATGTGTCCAACATCAAAAATAATGAATCGGTGTGATCCCTTATCCGAATATCTAGAAAATCGGTGTACAAACCTCGCGTTCCGGTGCCACACTCAAGGTAAGTATTAGCAACCAAAACGGTAGTGAATAATGAGAAAAACCAAAGTTGTCACCTCCGAGGACATCCTGCTCAAACTGTGTCAATCTGCCACAGCAGTGTTAACCAAAGCCACGGACTCTCCCGTGCATCATGCCGCAATGGTGCAAAAAATAGTCAAAACCAGTCTTAAGCCGGATATCGGGTGCTTTGTATTATTTGATGGCGGCTTTTCGGGACTCGTCGTGATTAACTTCTCCTCACAAGCGGCGTTAGAGATTTATCGCAACTATATGCAGCATATGGGGATCCCCGAAGAAGAGCTTGCCACTCAACATACAGCGGATGAAGTCGGTGATGTACTTGGCGAACTGATGAACCAAATCATCGGTGACTTCACAGGCAAGATTAAGCGCTCAATTCAGACGTCTATCACGCAAAACCAGCCGAAGATGATGGCGGTGAACAAAAATATTTCCGTGTCTGTCGACAGCAATATTGATAAACCTCAAGCGCGCCGGGTCAGCTTTACCACCGAAAATAATCATATTTTTTATCTAGAACTCGCGATGGAACGCACTGAATTCATTCAGCTGCAAGATTTTGAAGAAGGCGAAGAAGTCGACCCGGATTCTATTTTAGAGGCAGAAACCGTGCGTCAGCTGGAAGGAAAACCTAACGATAAAAATGAAAAGAAAGACAATGGCAGTAACGACTTGTTAGATGAACTCGGGATCTGAGCACGAACGCCCATATAAATTAACATCGAACTTAAAAATCAGCGAGTTACGCCTCAATTCGTGAACAAGTAGCCATTATTGTTGCTTGTTCGCGACTTTTTTGTGTTTTACCCACTTAATTTTCGACAAAAAACAAAACAATATTTCATCTTTTCCCGCTCACAATAATATTGAATTTATCGCTTTTGTTTCATATAAGTTACCATCTTGATCACAACCCTCCCGCTCTATTACTCGTTCTTATCGCTCATAATCGTCTATGAGTGGTTGAATTTTAGGACTTATTTTTAGTAGGTGAATAATTCTGGGTCATTTAGACTGCGCAACAAAATAATAAGGCTGGCAATGATCAGTCCATTACCCTACTGGGCACCCTGCCCACCCACAATCATTCGTGAAAAGGTCGATTCATGAGTCCAGAACACTACCTACTCGACTGGCAAACCAGTCAAACTCACTCTGAAACCATGTATCCGCTGTTGAGCCAGCTCTATCGCCAAAAAGGCGTAGAGATTCAACTCTTTGGCCGTCAGCTTATCAACGCTAGTACCATTGATATTATTAAAGCTCACCGCGTCGCACGTCGTTACACTGGCGACACATTAGCCCCGAGCCAAACCCTCCCTTTAATCGAAGCGATGGCCGAACTCGACCTGGCCCCGAGTAAAATTGATATTGGCCAGCTGGCGTGGACGTACTGGCAATCACATGACAGTGAGCATGGGATTACTGATTTTCTTCATAGCCAATTGAATCACTTAATCGGCACTGGCAACAGCGTCGAGCCCAAAGATGTGGTGCTTTATGGTTTTGGCCGTATTGGCCGGTTACTCGCACGTCTACTGGTTGAGAAAAGTGGGCCAGGCTATCCATTACGTTTACGTGCGATAGTGGTCCGTGGTGGCAAAGAAGGCGATTTGGAAAAACGCGCCAGCTTATTGCGTCGTGATTCGGTGCACGGTCCATTTAATGGCAGCATTACTGTGGATGAGACCCGTAATGCTCTGATCGCCAATGGTAATTTCATTCAAGTCATTTATGCCAATAACCCAACTGAGGTCGACTATACCCAGTATGGCATTCACCATGCCTTAGTGGTCGATAATACGGGGATGTGGCGTGATGAAGAAGGACTCGGTCAGCATCTTGATAGCAAAGGGACAGACAAAGTCTTGCTAACCGCCCCAGGTAAGGGCGCGCTTAAAAATGTGGTGTTCGGTGTCAATCATGATGTCATTGGTCACGATGACAAAATTATCTCCGCCGCCAGTTGCACCACCAATGCGATTACCCCAGTGCTCAAAGCCATGCAGGATAAATTTGGCATTGATAGTGGTCATATTGAAACCGTCCATTCGTTTACCAATGATCAAAACTTAATAGACAACTACCACAAAGGCGATCGACGTGGTCGTTCAGCATCACTCAACATGGTACTGACGTCGACGGGCGCAGCAAGCGCGGTAGCAAAAGCATTGCCGGAACTAAAAGGAAAACTCACTGGCAACTCAGTGCGTGTCCCAACCCCGAATGTCTCGATGGCGATTGCAAACCTCAACCTCAATCACGCCACCAACAAAGATGAAATCAATGCGTACCTGCAAGACGTCGCGCTCTACTCGCCGCTTTCAGGCCAAATCGATTATACCCAATCCACCGAACTCGTCTCGAGTGATTTGATTGGATCTCGCTTTGCTGGCGTGGTAGATAGCCAGGCGACGATTGCCGAGGGTAATCGCTGCGTACTGTACATTTGGTATGACAACGAGTTTGGATACAGCTGTCAGGTCATCCATTGTATGGAGAAAATGATGGGGGTTCGCTATCCTGTGGTCCCTCAGCCGGAATCGTTATCATAAGCAACACAGCGTTATCATAAACAACAAAAGGCCCATCAAGGGCCTTTTTTACGTGCGCGTTTTAGGTCTGACTAAGACGACTGGGTTGCCGTCAATGGTGATGCTTGGCTCACCGGCTTAATCAACGCATAGACTAAACCTGTCACCAAGGTACCGGCCGTAATGGCGGCGAGATAAAGCAAGACAGGGCTAATCGCATTTGGGATGAGCAAGACAAACAAGCCACCGTGCGGCGCCATTAATTTCGCGCCAATCAACATTGAGATCGCCCCCGTTAATGCGCCACCGGCAATACACGATGGAATAACACGCATCGGGTCTTTCGCTGCAAACGGAATCGCGCCTTCTGAAATAAAGCACAGTCCTAAAACGAATGACGCTTTACCTGCTTCTTGTTCGGCATCGTTAAACTTGCGTTTGGCAAGGAAAGTCGATAAACCCATTCCTAATGCCGGCACCATGCCTGCAGCCATAATGGCAGCCATTGGCATGTAGGTACCACTTTCAATCAATCCAACGCCAAACGTATACGCGGCTTTATTCACCGGGCCACCGAGATCAAAGCACATCATGGCGCCGAGTAACACGCCTAAGATGACGGCATTGGTTGAATTCATGCTTTGTAAGAAGGTTGTTAAACTTTCCATCGCCACCGAAACGGGGCCACCTACCACATAGATCATCACCAAACCGGTAAATAAACTGGCCAATAACGGGATCACCAATATGGGTTTGAGCGCCTCCATTGAAGCCGGTAAGCTGACTTTGTCCGCAACGAATTTAGCGCTGTAACCGGCAATAAAACCAGCCAGAATACCCCCTAAGAAGCCCGCGCCTGTTGAGGCTGCAAGCATACCACCGATAAGCCCGGGTGCCAGGCCCGGACGATCCGCGATAGAAAAGGCAATAAAGCCCGCCAGTACCGGGACCATCAGCGCAAACGCGCTACCACCGCCAATTTCCATTAAGGCCGCTGCAAGCGTCCCTTCTTCTTTAAACGCCTCAATACCAAACACAAACGAGAGCGCAATGGCTAGCCCCCCGGCCACAACCAAAGGCAACATGTGTGACACCCCGGTCATAAGGTGTTTATAAACGCCACTCCGTTCAGCTTGGTTTGCAGTGCTATTCGCGGTATTGGTTTGTCCGGCTTGGTGAACATGGGCGTTCGCCAAAGCATCATCCAAACTTTGTGCCGCTTTTTTCAACGCGCTCCCAGTACTGGTTTTATATAAACGTTTACCGGCAAAGCGACTGAGATCGACCTCAATATCCGCCGCGATAAAGACAAGATCCGCTTGTTCAATGTCTTGATCAGTTAAGTTATTTTTCGCCCCCACCGAGCCACGTGTCTCGATCTTAACCTGATACCCTTTCGCCTTCGCGGCTTCTTCAATCGCTTCAGCGGCCATGAAGGTATGGGCAACGCCCGTCGGACAAGCCGTGATCCCGACAATACGAACCGGCTGTTTGTCACCACTTTCACTGGATACGGAAGCCTCATAAGGCTGGGCCTGATTCGATACCTCCGTCAACACGGCCTGTGCGTCCACCATGACTTCATCAAGGCTTGCCTGGTAAACAGGTTTACCATTAAAGCGCGCTGTCTCTTTCGGATCGCCAACGAGCAGCACGCGATCGGCGTGTTCTATCTCTGCGGCTGACAATACTTTTGTCGATTGGACACTCGACTGACACTCTATTTGTGCCGTCCATCCTTTTGCATCGACGGCTTGCTCGAGAAGCCCCGCCGCAATAACGGTATTGGCGACACCACTAGGGCATGCCGTAACAATGACCAGATTCATACCTTCTACCCCACTTATGGATTGGTTTTTATTGCGCATGCACTGACAACTCAACAGGCGACACGCTGATTTGTTCGGATAATTGATTCACGTTTTCATGATTGCTTACCCCCACTCCCACTTGAGTGACGGCAAGCGCCGATATGGCAACGGCTTGGCGAAGTGCCGTTTCTTTACTCAGCCCAGCTTGACAGCCAGAGACCAGACCCGCGACCAAGGAGTCCCCCGCACCAACGGTACTCACCACCTGCTGGGCCGGCGCTACGGCTTTTAACCAGCCTTGATGATCGCGCCACAATACCCCATCGACCCCACGCGAAATGACCACGTTAGCGATCCCTTGGTTAAAGAGCTGTTCACCACGCGCTAATAAAACAGATTGCTCATTACTGATAGATTCATTAAGACACTGTGCTAACTCCGCTTCATTGGGCTTAACCAACCAAGGCGTTGCATCAATGGCAGCACGAAGCGCGTGTTGACTGGTGTCGACGACCACTTTTTTGCCCGCTTCTCGCAAGGTGCTAATCCACATCACCAGCTGTTCAGTGGTGACACCTGGCGGTAAACTGCCCGCCAATACGATCCATTCATGGCTTGCTGCCAGTGCGTGCAAGGTCTCGGTCAACGCATCAATATGGGTCGGGTCTACCGCCATGCCGGGAAAATTTAAATCCGTTACCCGGCCTGTATTTTCTACCAGCTTGACATTGGTACGGCTTACCCCTGGCACGCGCAAAAAGTGATCGGCAACGCCGTGTTCAGCAAAAAGCTGGGAAAATGGGTCTTGATTGTCTGCACCGAGAAAGCCAGAGACCGACACAGTGGCCCCTAAATCGCTTAACACACGTGCAACATTGACGCCTTTTCCTGCAGGATGCAGGGTGTAGTTTTGCACCAAGTTGACATCACCCGGTTGCAATGCCCCGACACTTCCTGTCATGTCAAGAGCTGGATTAAAGGTGACGGTTAAGATGGCACTCATGCGTGTTCTCCTAATCCGTCTTTAATGGCATTCCCGAGTGCAGAAATCGCCTGCGCTGCATCCGAACCTTGCGCGGTAAAGTGCAATTGATGACCATGTTTTACCCCTAAGGCAATCACTTTCATCAAGCTCTTCGCATTGACCGAGTCTGATTGAGTCGACGCATTGGCAACTTGAATATCCGCATCAAATTTTTTCGCGGTGTTGACCAACATTGCCCCTGGACGTGCATGCAAACCATGCGTATTGGTGATGGTAAATGTACCGTTTTCACCTTCTTGAATGGCTTTAACGGTCGCTTTTTGACGTTCATCGGTCGACGCCGCCGCTGGCGATGCCCCTGTTGACGTCTGGGGACTGCATGCGTTAACCAGCGCCTGTGGCGAGAGGTCAATACAGGTCGCCAATTGATCGTCGGCTTTCCACTGCGTTAAGGTTTTCAAAACAGGAAGATGGGCCGCATTATTCGCTGCTATGCACCAAAGTGCATTGACAGACTGCGCGTGATGCGTCAATGACGTTGCTGGCATCACAACGGATACGCCTGTTTGTTCAACGCCTTGATTAACCCCAAGCAGCCAATGCCCTTGACCCAAATGAATAGGATTGCCTGCCACTAACTGGCTCACGCCCTCGTGATTGATACAATGATGGTTTTTGAGCAGGCCGGCTCCCACTGCTTGGAGGGTAGTCATGTCTGAAGCTGGAAAGCCGCTCAGTATCATCTCTGGTTTAAAGGTTAGGCTTTGTGCGCCGGTTGTTTCACCATTGAGGATCGCAACGACCTCTTCAGCACGCTCAACCTTTTGCAATGCTTCCTCAACGCCCTCTTGAGATAGCACACGGGTTAACTGGCGTAGAATACTAAGGTGCTCATCAGACTTAGCGGCAATACCAATGGCCACATAAGCAAGATTTCCGTCTCCCCAATCCACACCATCAGGGAAATGAAAAACCTGCACCCCCGTTTGTTTAACCTGATCACGGGTATCGGTTGTGCCGTGTGGAATGGCAATCCCACTGCCCAAATAGGTACTGGTTTGTGCTTCTCGCGCTAACATGCCGTCTTGATAGCCGGCCTCTACCAGTCCTTTTTGCGTCAGCAAACCGGCAATGGCTTTAATCGCGTCTTGCTTGGAGGCAGCATGTTGCTGCATATGAATATCTTGTGCGTTAAGTGCCAGCATGAGGGCTTTCCTCTTATTTTAATGCCAAGTGCAAAGGGTCAATGCCAAGTGCAAAGGGGCAATGCCAAGTGCAAAGGGTCAATGCCAAGTGCAAAGGGTCAGTGCCAAGTGCACGGGTTAATCGTTTTTGTCACGCCAGACCACGCTGTCATGACGGTATATCGGGATCAGGGATTGGTCTTCATTCACGTTACTTCAGACCCTAATAATGTTTTTTTGTGTACAGTCTTTCGCTATACCATTTGGCTGAATCGTTTCAGCTTTTGGCGGCAATTACCCGCGTTATCGATGAAATGAATCTCATCGTTACTGTCGATTCATTCTAGCCACGATTATCGAAACACGACGCAATAAATAACATTCGTGTGATGGTGACGCGATTTACATCCAAAAGCTGAAACCTTTCAGCTTTAAGGCTGAATCGTTTTAGCTTATAATGCAAGCCTATTATTGATCGGGTATGTGCAAACTTTGATCGCATTCACAAAGCCATCAATAACGATCGGCGCACTAAGGATTCGTTTATGAAGCTAGATGAAATAGCCCGCCTTGCTGGGGTGTCACGCACAACAGCCAGTTATGTGATTAATGGTAAAGCCGACCGTTACCGGATCAGCGAGCAAACACGTCAACGCGTGATGGCGGTGGTCGAGCAACATAATTATCAACCTAACCGCGCAGCGACGGCATTACGAGCAGGCACGACCCATACACTGGGCTTAGTGGTTCCGGATCTTGCTAATACCAGCTATGCAACGTTAGCCAAACTCTTTGAACGCAAAGCGCATGATCAGGGTTATCAGGTGATTATTACGGGATCAGACGACGATCCTGAGCGAGAAAAAACGGTTGCACAGACGCTAGTATCCAGAAAGATTGATGCCTTAATTGTGGCCTCTTGTTTACCGGCCGATAATGCCTTTTATCCGAAACTACAGCAGCAAGGCACCCCGATTATCGCGATTGACCGTGGCTTAGATGCCACACAATTTGCCAACGTTTTAACGGACGATGCGAAAGGGGCTTATCAGCTGACGGATCGCTTGATCAGCCCAACCGATGTCTATCAAGCTGGGTTAATCGGTGCAGTACCGGCTTTGGCGATATCTCAAGATCGTGAGCAAGGTTTTTTTCAGGCATTACACGCACAGCACGTCGAGGGACAAGTACGCTATGGCAATGCCTTTAGCCGTTCAGAAGGACAGCGATTAATGACCGAATGGATAGACGCTGGGGATTTACCCGATGCGCTTTTAACGACATCGTTTACCCTTTGCGAGGGTGTGCTGGATGCGATTCGTCAGACCGGTATCGCCCCCACAGCCCTGTATTTCGCCACTTTTGGTGATAGCCGTATTTTAGACTTTCTGCCTTTTGGTGTGCAGTCTTTGCCGCAGCAATTTGAAGCGATCAGTGATGCTGCCTTAAGCCTTGCGGTGTCTGCCGCTCAAGGCGATAACCAGCCTGGCGTGATTACCGTCGAGCGTCAGCCAATATGGCGCCCACATCAAACCCAGGCCTGGGTTGGCCTCAATTAATAGCCCGTCGCTTCCATAAACCCGCGGCCTGTTGCGCTTCCTTGCACGCGCACTGGCCCTTCCCAATACGGCACACTCAGCGCCATCCAACTTTGCGCATTGAGTGGCTGCGTAGTGATGTTAATCCCTTCGTCTGGTACTTGTATCTGCCAGGCTATCGGCAAACTGATCCCCTCGCGCATTTTGGCATGGCTAATAGGTAACATCCGAATATCCGATTGCGCTAAGACCACAATGCGCCCATTTGGATACGTTAATGAGCCAAACATAAAGGGCTGACTGCCTCGGGTTTGGGTGACCATTAACGCGCGACCATCGTCTAAATTAAGCCCGAACCAATCCCATCCGCTTTGATCCGATGCCATCGCACCGCTAGACCATTCTTTATCGAACCACCCTTTTCCCGAAACGGGTATTGTCTCACCGTCGATGATAAGCTGACCTTCAATGGTCAATTGTGGCAGAGAAAAGTAATAAGACGCTGACGGCTCATTGGCATGGCGAATACTGTATCCTTGCTCGCCCTGTTTCACGCGCAAGCCACCGTCAGCGACCTGGAGTGCGAACCCCAATGTTGCATCCTTATCGGACCATGATGCACGGACTTGCGCCGGTAAAGGTTGATCGCCCCCCTGCCATTGCCAATCATCCAGCCAAGCCTGAAATGGTGACAGTGTCACGCCAGTCTGACCAATACCACCACGGGCAAAACGCTCGGCTTCCCACTGTTGATCGGCACGCGTAATAGCAACATGCGCCATATAAAGCTGCTGGTTTGCCCATCCTGTTTGGTGGCGAGGACTCAGCGCACGGCGAAATAGGGTCCATTGCACACCGTATTCTTGTCCCGCATTATCCGTCAGTGTGGCTGTCAAATACCACCATTCTGTGGCAAATGCAGGATGAGAGGCCATATCCTGCGGATAAAGAGGTGTATAATCAGGCGTAACAGCGGCAAAGCCATCTTGTTGGCCAAACACATCAAAGCCATCCGCTAAGTCGGTCGACGATGAAGACTGTTTTCCCAACCCAATCAAGACCCCCAACACCATCACTCCGATTAAGCCAAACACTACACGGCCAATAGGGCTTAACTTTCGCTGACTTGATCTCACGGCGACTCTCCTACTGCGCATCACGTAACGACGCGGCGGCTGTCCGCTTAAGCATACGGTAAACCGGCCACGCCCCGGCCACCATCAAGGCGAGCATTGAAAGGCTAATGGTCGTTGCATACGTCATTGGGAAAAAATTCATAGTCATTGTCCAACCAAAGGACGCTTTGAGAACAACATGAATTAACATGCTCGCTAACACCAAGCCAAGCGGGATCGCGATAAGGGCACTGACTAACCCAAGGATCACCAATTGCCCGCCCCCCAGAGCAATGAGCTCTCGCCCTGATAGGCCCAAATAACGCAACAAGCTGTACTGGCGTTGCCGCGATAGCTCCGTGGCTAACGTTGCGAAAAACAAGCCGCTAATCGCCACGATCAACATCAACACACACAAGCTTTCGGTGACAGTAAACGTTCGATCAAAAATGCGCATGGCATAACGCATAATGTCGGCTTGATTTTGCACCTGACCATTGCTCAGGCTAAACCGTGTATTCATTTGAACAACAAAATGATCACTTGGAGCTTCTTTATCGAGTACCACCGCCAACGATGGACGTCCTTGTGCTAGCCATTCGCCCGCCTCACTATGCGTTGAAACCACCAACTGTCCGTAAGGATTACCGTAATCGTAATAGATCCCTGCCACGTGCCAGCGTTCGCCCATCGGTGCGGGCAGATTAACCATTTCACCGACACTTACGTCAAATTTAGCGGCGAGTGATTCACTTAAAAGCACCGCACGTTGCTGGTGTAATTGCGACCAATATTGGGGTTGGGCCGATTTGACGGCTAACGATTGCTTTTCTAGTGCTCGATCACCAACCGATAACACCTCAAGGCGTCCTTGGGGCGCGACCAACTCACGTCGATAAGTGGCCCAAAATTGCGACACGTCTTCTTGTTGTTCAAGCCAGGATTCGATTCTGGGTAGCAAAGCATTGCCGGGTCGAACATACACATCCGCGGCTAACCGTTGCTGCAGCCAAGTTTCGGTGCTGGTGCGAAAGCTCCCCACCATGGTTTCCATACCTATATGCGCAGAAACAGCAAGCATAAAGGCCATCGCGGCGACACCTCGGTAGCTTAAACTGGCCGCCGCATCGGTAAAGAACCAACGCCAACGTGCGCCCGCATAGCCGCGCGCCAAGGTATGAAACAACCAGCCACAGGCATAGGGCAACGCTAGGGCGGCACTTAACATGGTTAATGCGATCAGCGTAAAGCCTTGCCATTGGCTACTTTCCCAGTAAGACACGCCCCAAGCTGTTACGCCCAATAGTATCGCGATGATCGCTTGCACCGCATACTCTTGGTGTGTCCCTCGAATTAGTGTCATTCTTTGGGATAAGCGCCCCGGCGATGTGTTAAGTAAGCGCACCAGCGGCCAGGCTGATGCCATCATCGCCCCTAAGATCGCGAGCAACAGACTCGCCAATCCCCATTGCCATTGCCAATGCATCACCAAGTCAATATCAGCGCCATACAAGTCAGACAAGGTGGTAGCGACGGCAGGGAGTAATTGATTGGCTAGCATCAAGCCCAACACATTGCCACTCATCACGCCAAGCACAACCCATACGAGAATCTCAGCAAGCATAACCCCAGAGAGTTGACGTCCATCAACACCGAGTTGGCGTAGCGCCCCCACCAGCGGTTGCCGTTGTGTCATTGAAAGCGAAATCGCTTGATAGAAAATAAACAGGCCCACCACAAAAGCCAGTAATCCCATGGCAAGTAAATTAAGATGGAAAGCACGGGTGAGCGGCCCTAACTGTGTGGCCTGTGTTTTGGTCAATGTCAGTGCAGGTGGTAACACATTGCGAATCTGCTGGCGCTCCGCTTGCGTTAAAGACCCACACAGGATGTCGGCGATACCGGCGTGTGAGGACAAGGTACGTAGCAACGCCATATCGGCAACTAAATACGTCCCCATACTCAGGGCATCGTTGTCGAGTACTCGCAAGGGGCCAATAGCTGGATAATCAAGCAGATCAATCATTTGCCCATCTTTCCAGCCTTTATGGTTCGCCATCGCCTCACCAACATAAACCGGATAAGGCGGCGTGATTGCATTGACCGGTGATATCCCCTTGTTTGCACGCCCTTTATCACCGCCACGTTCAGCTAACAGCGGCAACATGGCAATGGTATCAACGCCCATAAGATTGAGATCATCAAGTGACGGTGTCACGACTTGCAAGCGATCAACAGGAACACACTGCGTTAAGCCTGCCCGGCGTAAATCAATATAAAACGCCTGCGGCACACGTTGGGTCCGCTGGGTGTGATGAATGCTAAACGGATAAGGATTACTAAACAGCTTGGCACCTTCCCGATAGCTTTGCTGGGCGTGTTGGTTAATCGATAACACGCCAACAAGCAGAGCGACCCCAAGGGTTAGCCCTAGCCATACCAGCAAAATCTGAAAAGGATGGCGGCGATAGTGCCCCCATAGTGCATTAGCGACGGGCCCGAACACTGAGCACGCCTCCTTGCAGCCCAATGCTGCCCTGTAAGTAGCTGGCAACCGTATCACTGTGCGTGACCAATAAAAGGCTCGAGCCTTGCTGACGTGTCAACGTGGTTAGCAAACGCATGACCGCATCCGCGTTGCGCTCGTCCAAGCTACCGGTAGGTTCGTCGGCCAACAATAATTTGGGGGCCATGTATAAAGCACGGGCGATCGCGGCACGCTGTTGCTGCCCGCCTGACACTTCTTCCGGGTATCGATTTAATAGCGGCATTAAATCAAGCTGAGAGACAATTTGCCGCCACAAATTCGCATCGTCTTTGAGCCCTTTTAACTGGCGACAAAAGCGGATGTTGTCGGCAATCGATAGCGTAGGAAGCAAGTTGAACTGCTGAAAGATAAGACCAATGTTCTGACGACGGAACTGAGTACGCGCTCGTTCGGTTAACGCGTGTAAAGGGGTATCATCCAGCCAGATCTCACCGCTGTCGGGTTTATCCAACCCAGCAATTAAGTTCAGTAAAGTACTCTTGCCTGAGCCGCTCTCTCCCATCAGCGCAAGCTGGCTGGTGGAAGACAGCGACATCGCCGCGCCTTGAAGCACAGGATGAAAATCGCCCCCGTCCTGATATCCCTTGCACAGCGCTTTAATTGCTAACATGCCAATGCACACCCTCATAGTGTTTTAAAACAGCAATAAACGAGAACTAGGTCACACTGTTTGACTAATTTGGCAATGTACCCCAATTAAGAGGCTGAGAAAAGGGCAAAACTAGGTAGACAGCTTCCCATTGCGTCTTCTTTTCAATCAACGGGCATCATCGACAAGATAGTTTAGCCATACGCCCGATTTAACTCGAATGACAGAGCCGACCCATTTAACGACTTCTTCTGTCGCCAATAACGCATAGACCCAATAAACCGGCCATTCAAACACCACGGCAGCAGCGAGCACCACGGGAATACCGATCAACCATTGCGCAACAAAGTCTTGCCCCAAACAGTAGCGCACATCACCACCGGCACGCAGCACACCAACGATCATCGCCATTGGGATGGTTTTAACCACAATCAGCGCACACATTGCCCAATAGAAATATTCAGTAATTTGCGCCGTTTCACCAGTCAATGCGGGGAAAAACCCCAAGACCCAAGGTTTAATCAGCAGCATCACTGCGGCAATAAAGACGCCTGCAATCAAATTAAACACCGCCACTTGCCATGCTTGATGATAGGCGGTATCGGTTTGTTTAGCACCCAGATTGTTCCCCACTAACACAGCAGCGGCATTGGCTGTGCCAATCAGAAAAGAGAGCGATAACGACTCAACCGGAGTGATCACCGCTATCGCGGCTAGCCCTGCTTCGTTCACATGACCAATAATGGCGTGGTAAATGAACAAGCCGGACGACCACATTAAAAAGTTAAACGCAGTCGGCAAAGAAAGCGCCAAAAAGCGTTTTACTGCCACCAGTGAGAGCGACGTGCGCCATTCAGCAAGGGAAAAGGCAACAAGGTGTTGGCGACGGTACAAATAGGTATACAAGGCGACAACTTCCACAATACCACTGAGAACCGTTGCCACTGCGGCCCCTTTTGATCCGAGCTCTGGCGCGCCGAAGTGACCAAAGATAAACACCCAGTTGAGTAGGATATTCACACTGATCCCCACGCCACTAAAAAAAGTGCTGATCCCCGGTTTATGCATGGCACGCAGCCCCGCCGCCAGCCCTGACACACTGGCCAAGCAAAACAGCGATAACCCCGCGATCTGCAAGTAGTCTTGCCCCAAGGCAATCACCGTTGGGTTATCACTGGCAAAGCCAATAATGACGTCCGCATAGACCCAAAAAACAAAGGCACTTAACGCCGCAGTGGCATTAGTTAGGGTCACGGTCAGCGCAATTTTTTCTCGAAACCCTTGCCTGTCGCCCGCGCCCCAGTATTGCGCGACCAACATAGAGCCACCGGTCATCGCCCCAAAAATTAACAGGGTGGAAACAAACATTGCTTTCCCTGCAATCCCAATCGCAGCGACATCAGCCTCACTTAACTGACCGACCATCAGGATGTCGACCAAACTGCGGCTGGAAAACATCATGGTTTGGAGGGCAATGGGAATGGCAATTAACAGTAAGCGTTTTAAAAACACCACATCAAAAAAAGGACGAGAAACAGCGCTCACAACAGACTCCAACCGATAAGGCAACGCGCCTAGTTTACGTGGCTTTCAAACAAGAAAAAACCGCCCTCAGACGGTTTCTCAATGCTCATCAGCGGTATTCTTTCACCATAGATTGCCGCGGCATCACCATTAAGCAATCCGCATGATTGTCGGGCCAAAGTCGATATTCAGCATGATATTTAACGATCGACTTATAGGCCGTGACTTTCGTGGGTGCCAGTTTGGCTTGATGCGCCCAATTCATTACATCAATTTCTGGTCCACGCACATAAATGCTAAGAGGATGAGCTAAGTGCCCTTCTGCATTGAATGCCGCCTGAGTTGCCTCAGGACATACCACCAGTGAATGCTGTCCTTCAGAGACAATCTTAATCTTTCGATCAATCGGCGTCTGGCTGTGCAGCATCCAACCCGCCTCGCGGGCACTATCAATCATCTGTTGTAATTGGGCGTGCTGGACCGGGCTTGCCGGCTCATCGACCGGAAACCACTGCGTATAGAGTTGCTGAATGTGTCGAAATTCGGCCTCTAATCCGGCTTGAGTGCCGGCACTACGGGCACGCTGCGTCCAACGTTGCAAATCCGCTTTTACGCTGTGGTGAAAACGCTGTTTCTTAACCGCTTGCGCCACCCAACGACCTAAAAACACCTCGCGAGCGGCTGGCGCATCAGCCACTTTTTTAGCATCGATGGCGGCAGCTAACTCATCGAAGGCTGCAGCCATAACGGTTTGGATGGTGATGACATAACTCATGGTTCTTTACGTGCTAGCGTCCAGTAGAAAACGGCAGAGAGTATCGCACAAATCGCGATGGCGCCAATCATCCCCCAAGGTGTTCCATCAGAGACCACGGCAACGCCTGCACCGACTAGAGATCCAATACCAAAACGCATGGTACCCGCCAATGATGATGCAGTACCTGCCATTTGTGGATAGCACGCCAGCAAGCACGCCATACTATTACTGCCGATGGTTGAAATCACACCGACATACGTCATCACCGGGATCACCGTGCCCCAAAGCCCCATGTCTAACCATTGAAAAACAGCAATGGCAATGCCCGCCACCAGCTGGATACCCAACCCGAGCCGCAGCATCCAATGTGATCCCATTTTGCGGACCAAGCGCCCATTGATAAACGTCATCACAATCAAGCAAACGATATTAAGCGCAAAAAGATAGCCAAACATCTGGGCGCTGACGCCATAGTAGTCGATATAGACGAACGAGCCCGCGGTTAAAAACGAGAACATCCCAGCAAACGAGAACCCAGAACAAAAGATCATTCCTACCGCAAAGGGGGTTTTTAGCATACGGGCATAGTTACGCAACGAGGCACCAATCCGCATGGGCGGACGGTTTTCTCGCGGTAACGTTTCGGGGATCCGAAAAATAATGCACAAGGTCACAAAGCAGGCCCATCCTGCCAGGACCCAAAAAATCGCACGCCAGTCAAACCAAGTCAGCAGATAACCGCCAATCATTGGCGCTGCCAAAGGTGCAATCGTCATCACCAACGTAATAAACGACATGGTACGCGCAAACTCTTCGCGCTCGAACATATCGCGCACCAAGGCTTGAATGATCACCGCCGCCGCTGCACCGGCAAAGCCTTGTGTGGTACGCGCAATCATTAATACATCAATATCTTGGGCCATCGCACTGACCACAGCACAGATAAAAAAGAGCGCAACGCCACCAAGCATCACAGGTTTACGACCATAACTGTCCGAAATTGGGCCGTGGAAAAGCTGTCCAATCGCAAAGCCAGCGGTATAGGCCACCAGCGTCGACTTTACCGCGCTACTGGGCGCGTTTAAATCCGCGGCAATGGCCGGCATGGCGGGCAAATACATATCGATCGCCAATGGGGTCAATGCAGCAATGGCCCCAAGCACCAGGATTAACAGCCAACTTAACTGTGCTGGGGACGACGTAACAGCCGATGATTGCGACATAACACTCCTTAACGTAAAAGACAGGAAAAAGGGAAATAACGTGAGATTGGTCAAAGTGTAACAATTTATTATTGCGTAGTGGGAAAGAATGTCTTTCTTTTCATCACCAATCTTTAACACCAGTCTTTAAAATCAATGTTCAAAACCCGCTTAAAAAATTACCTCGCTCACATTGAAAAAGCACAGCGAGAACTGTGCTTTCGGGTCGATCGTTGCCCTAGGTGGGATCTAAGGTGTCATACTTAATTATGCCAACAAGATTATGCCAACAAGGCAATTTCTTCATCGGTGAGAGGGCGATATTCGCCAGGCTCGAGCGTGTCATCGAGCTCAAGCGCACCCACAGATTCGCGATGCAAAGCGTCTACTTTGTTACCGACTGCGGCAAACATACGTTTCACTTGATGATATTTACCCTCTTGAATCGTCAATAAGGCTTCATACTCACCCACCTGCTCGAGCTTAGCGGGCAATGTCGCTTGCTGCTCACTGCGTAACATCACACCCTGCTCAAACTGACTCGCCGTATCTGCACTGATCGGATCGGCTAACCACACCCGGTACGTTTTTGTACACTGATGCTTGGGTGACGTGATACGGTGAGACCATTGGCCGTCGTCGGTCAGTAACAATAAGCCTGTTGTGTCTGCATCCAGGCGACCCGCTATATGCAGCTTTTCTGCGTTCACTTCATCGAGCAAAACAAATATCGTGGGATTAAAGGCATCTTCGTGTGAACACACCACGCCCGCAGGTTTATGCATCATAAAGTAGCGTGGGCCAGACAAGGTTAACGATCGTCCCTCAAATTGCACATCCGCGGTTTTACCGACTTTGATGGCGCCAGATTTTACGATCTCACCATCGATGGTGACGCTTTCACTTTTCAGCACTCGGCCAGCTTGCTTTCGTGTTACCCCTAGGGTTTCACATAAAAATTTATCTATCCGCATATTACCATTCATTACACCTATGTTTGCGGCGATTATACGTCACATCGCCACGAAGACACAGATCAAGTTTTACTAGATTTGGCGGCAAAACTGAAAGCAATAAGATACACTCACTCTCATTGTCGGTGACATGCATTAGTCATAATGCAAGCACTACCAAACGCTTTTTGTTGAGACGCCGAGTCTGTCACATCGTGCTAATCGAAAAACGCACCGAGATTGAGCCTACCGGCTTGGCGAGTATGATACGGTCGTCTTGACCAATCAGTGATAAAAAGGAAACACCATGATTGTCTCTCTTCGCCGCCCCGACGTCGATACCCTGGAAACCTTATTCACACTCTCGCGCGAACAACATGAGCATGAGGCCTTGCCGTTTGATCGCGAGCCGGTGGTTTCTACCTTTAACACACTATTGTCACAACCCGAGCGTGGCGATGTATTTCTGATTGATGTTGAGCACGAAGGAAGAACGGATACGATCGGGTTTATCGTCTTAGCCTATAGTTTTAGTGTCGAAAATGGCGGCAGCGTCGGTGTGATCGATCAGTTTTTCATTCAACAAACCTGGCGCCGTCAAGGCGTGGGTTCGCAAGTGATCCCTGAGGTAGAAAAGCAAGCCAAAACAAGGCAATGTGTGGCCGTGATTTTAGAAATGAACATTGGTAACAAAGGCGCTCGCCTGTTTTACGAGCAGTTTGATTACCAACCACGCCGTCAGCATTGTATTTTCACGAAACGGCTATAATGGACCGTGATTTATCGGTTAGGTATAAATTTATCGGTTGGGTATAAATAGTCTGTACCTGAGCGAACAAGTCAGTAAACTAAACGGCCTCACTTAGGCCGTTTTTTGATTATGTATACCTTACGTCCGTACCAGTCTGACGCTGTTAAAGCCGTCCTGCACTATTTTCGCCGTCATACATCGCCTGCCGTTGCCGTGCTACCCACGGGCGCCGGGAAAAGTTTGGTAATCGCTGAATTAGCGCGTATTGCCAAAGGCCGAGTTCTGGTCTTAGCGCATGTTAAAGAGCTTGTCGAGCAGAACCACGCCAAGTATGAAGGCTATGGGCTCACCGGCGGTATTTTCTCCGCTGGTTTAGGACGTAAGGAATCAAATGAAAAGGTCGTGTTCGCCTCGGTACAATCGGTCGTGCGCAACCTCGACGCCTTTGCCGACCAATTCTCGCTACTGGTGATCGACGAGTGCCACCGCGTTCCTGACAACGAAGACAGCAGTTATCGTCGTGTTATTCAGCACCTACAACATGTCAATCCCGGCCTAAAAGTACTCGGGTTAACCGCTACGCCATATCGGTTGGGGCAAGGTTGGATTTATCAGTACCACACCAGTGGTAAAGTCCGCACCACTGACACCCGTTTTTTTCGCGATTGCGTTTTCGAACTGCCCATAAGCCATCTTTTGGATGAAGGGTTTTTAACCCCGGCCCATGTTCTGGATGCACCGCTTCTTAGCTATGATTTTTCACAAGTCTCACGCACTGCCAGCGGCTACTACCGTGACGCGGATCTCGATAAGGTCGTCGCCAATGCCCCGCGTGCCACCCCGCAAATTGTCGAACAAATCCTTGAGTATGCGCGCCCGCGCCAAGGGGTGATGATTTTCGCTGCGACTGTCAACCATGCCAAAGAAATCATCACCTATCTTCCTAAAGACAGCGCCGCGCTGATCATCGGCGACACCCCTGGTCTTGAACGAGATCGTCTTATAGAGGCGTTTAAACAAAAAGCACTGAAGTACTTAGTGAACGTATCGGTGTTGACCACCGGCTTTGATGCCCCTCATGTGGACTTGATTGCAATATTACGTCCCACGGAATCAGTGAGCCTTTATCAGCAAATAGCCGGTCGTGGATTGCGATTAGCGCCCGGAAAAAAAGACTGTCTTATCCTTGATTATGCCGGCAATGTTTACGACCTGTATCAGCCCGAAATTGGTATGCCTAAACCCGATAGCGACAGCGAGTTAGTCACCATTCCTTGCCCTGCGTGCGGGTTTAACAATAGCTTTTGGGGCAAACTGGATGACAACGGCTTTTTGCTTGAGCATTACGGTCGCCAATGCCAAGGGTATTTTGAAGACGAGACCGGGGAGCGTGAAATCTGCGGCTATCGGTTTCGCGCTAAATTTTGCGATGAATGCGGCACCGATAACGATATTGCCGCCCGCCGCTGCCACCAATGCGACGCGCCGTTAATCGATCCAGATAAAAAACTGCGTGAGGCACTCAAACTCAAAGATGCGCTTGTGGTGGCGTGTGCCGATATGACCCTCACAGCGGGCAAAAATCGCTACCAAAAACCGCAGTTAAAAGTGACCTATCACACCAACGATGGCAACGATTTACACGAAGTCTGGCCACTTGCGACCAAGAAACAGAAACACGACTTTTTAGCGCGGTTTGTTCGCCCACATTTAGTCGATCGCCATCGTCCCTTCACCGATACCGCGCCCACTAAAGTGACAGCGTCACAACATCGATTTCGTCCGCCTGATTTTGTCATTGCACGCAAACAAGGCCGTTTTTGGCATCTGCGCCAGAAGATCTTTGATGTCGATAGTTTTATTAGCCAAGACAGATTGCAGGCGATGTTGGCACAAAGTCGTGGGCAAGCCTTTGCAGAAGCCGACTAACACGCGCAAGCAGGCCTTCTGCGCACCGATGACGCTTGTTTTCGTGCGCAACCAGTGCTACTATCCGCGCTCGTTTTTGGGTACTGAGTTAGGTCGCTACGCTCAGTGCTATTTTTTCACTCTAAAGAGAGTTATTAATTATGTTTAAATTCGAAGCTGAAGTACGTACAGAAAAGGGTAAAGGTGCGAGCCGCCGCCTACGTCATCAGAAAAAATTCCCTGCGATTGTTTACGGTGGCAACCAAGAGCCTGTATCTATCGCACTGAACCACCCTGTTGTGGTTAACCAAATGGATAAGCCTGAATTCTACGAAGGCATCATCCTGGTTATTGATGGCCAAGAAGTAAAAGTGAAGCCACAAGACATCCAACGTCACCCGTTCAAGCCAAAAGTTGAACACATGGACTTCATCCGCATCTAATCGCTGTGTCGATAAAGATGGAATGAGATCAGGCGTCCTCAGGGGCGCCTTTTTTGTGTTTAAACATTATAAGTAGCACGCTTTGCGTACCAAGCACTCTGGCCGAAGTATTCGCTGGGATGTTAGCTGTCATCAAACAGCGAAGGCTGATGTGGAAGAGTTTCCGGCTCTAAGGCGGTTTCCTGTGTCTGTTGGCGTTTGGCACGCATAATGCGCAAATAACGCTGGTGGCATAAGCGAACCACATTGCGCTTTTGCTCGTTGGTAAAGTCATACCAATAAAAGCGCTCATCGCGACTGCGAAAGCACCCTTTGCAGTAACCTTTGTTATTGACCTGACAGATGCCTTTGCACGGACTCGGCACCTCGAAGAAATCGAGCTGTTCCACGTCATCCCCTCTGCTGATTCTTTCATTCAAGCGGGTGGCAGACACAATTGCAAGTCGCGCGTTAAAAACTGCCCGAACAAGACAAACGATCAAACGTGCTTAGAACAACCCCAATTGCGGTAGCGCCAAGGTGTCGAACTCTTTACCAATAAACGGCAGGATGCCATCCGCAATCGGTTTAAGCTGTTTATCAATATAATGTTGATAATCCATCGGGCTACGCCGATACATACACGGCTCAGGCCCATTAACCGTGATCACATACTCAATCCATCCCCCCCGTTGGTACTGTTCAGGGCGGCCACGTTTTTGATTTTCACTGTCAGCCAGCCGCGCGGCACGCACGTGCGGTGGCACATTTTTCTGATACTCCGCAATCGGGCGTCGTAACCGTTTACGATACACTAGCTCGGCATCACGCTCCCCTTGTTGCGTACAGGCGACCACATCGCGAATAAAAGCATCGACATCATCACCATCAAACACACGTTGATAAAGCTGTTGCTGGAACTGTTGCGCCAATGGTGTCCAATCCGTTCTTACCGTTTCCAACCCTTTAAAGACCAAATGAGACTCGCCGGTATCAGGATTGACGATCCGTCCTGCATAACGCTTTTTACTCCCGGTTTCTTGCCCACGAATGGTGGGCATTAAAAAGCGTTGATAATGGGTTTCGTATTCAATTTCCAGCAAGGATTCGAGACCATAGGTTTCCTGCAAGTGTTGAGACCACCACTGATTCACATGGCTAACAAGCTTTCGCCCGATGGCATCGGCGTCCTCGCTTGCTTTTTCTCCCCCCAATGACACAAAGGTAGAGTCTGTGTCACCGTAGATCACCTCAAAGCCGTGTGCTTCAATCAACTCACGAGTGGTCTTCATAATCTCATGGCCGCGCATGGTAATCGATGATGCCAAGCGATGATCAAAAAAACGGCACCCCGATGAGCCCAACACGCCATAGAAGGAATTCATGATAATTTTAATTGCCTGCGAAAACGCTTTTTCACCGGCTTTTTTCGCCCGATCACGCGCTTGCCACAACTCATCAATCAATGCCGGTAAGTAGTGCTTTTCTCGATGAAAAACACCGCCTCGAAACCCAGGGACCGTGTCGGCTTCCTGACCGGCCTCTTGTGCTTTTAACCCCTCTATGAGTCCAAGCGGATCAATAAGAAAGGTACGAATAATCGAGGGATACAGCGATTTAAAATCCAACACCAGCACTGAGTGATATAAGCCGGGTTTGGAGTCCATCACATAACCACCAGGGCTCGCGATCCACCCTTCGCTGGCTAGATTAGGCGCGACATAACCGGAACGATGCAAACGCGGTAAAAATAAGTTAGTGAATGCCGCTACCGAGCCGCCCACGCGATCGAGCTCTACCCCGGTTAAGCGCGAGCGCTCGATTAAAAAGTCGAGTAAGTGAGTGTGATCAAAGATTCGGTTTACCAAACGGCAATCTTGTAAATTATAAGTCGCAAGCGCGATTTTATCCTGATGAAACATGCGATTAATCGAGGCCATACGATCATGCGGATCATCAATCGCTTTCCCCTCGCCCAATAACGTTTGTGCAACCGCCTCTAGCGCCCAAGATCGGAACCCATACGTCGCGGTTTTTAGCGCATCAATCCCATCAATCACCACCCGCCCGGCTAAACTGATAAAGCCCGGCTTATTGCTACCACCATCACGCCAAAAAGCGCGTTCCCCGCCGCGACCAAGGCGTAAATCACGCTGGTAGCGTTGCGCGCGTTTAACCAATAGGCGAAAGTCAAAATCAATCACATTCCAGCCCACCACTACGTCTGGATCGTATTGTGCGAACCAACGCTCCAGGGCGACCAATAAAGCCTCTTCGTTATCCACCCACTCTATCCACGCCGGGGCATCGTTCTGAGGCGCACCGACCATGATCACGCGACTGTCTTTTTCACTGTCTAACCCCACCGAATAAAGCTGACCTTTTTGTGAACACTCGATATCCAACGAGACATGATGAAGCGTGGGCGTATAGTCTGCTTGCTTCGCTTTGCCTTGCGTTACTTCTAGGTAGCCCTGACGTTGACGGGCCTGACCGGTAAACAACAAGCTGCCACAAATATAGCGCTCCATCAGATAACGATCGGCCAAGCGTAAATCCCCTTCATAAAGCGCAATAGCGGCTCCCGTTATCACCTTCTGGCCTTCTCGGGCACGTTTAACACTGGTGAAATAACAGGCTGCAACAGGCGTATGTTGGAAAGTTGTTAGCGGTACCGGTTTGCAATAGGCATTGGGATCGATAGCAGGTAATAGCGCCTCCACCCGCGCTTTTTCTTCCAACGGCACAAAAAACACACTGTGCTGATCGTCAATACAGAGTTTGATCGGGCCTTCTGGCGTGGAAAGCCATAAAACAATGGTTGAGGTATGGCCCCAATCACGCTGCTGGCGCGTGATCACAAACCCTTGCTGCATATAGGGCGCAGTCGATGAAGTCACAGGCGTTATCGATATGGATCGTGTGAATGATAAGGACAGTGTAACAAACGTGGCTAATTACTGTATAGATAAACAGTTTTGGCCCTCTTTTTACACACATGACAGCCAAACAACGTGCTCCGCCGAGACGCCCATTATAATCTCGCCTTTGTTGTCGCTTGCGGACGCGATACAATGCGCGTTTGTTCGTTATCGGGAAGTATGAATGTCAGATCCGAAAAGCAAAGCGCTCAAAAAAATTGCTAAATGTCTAGAGCTCAGCAATTCCGCCAATGTCAACGAGGCGGCGCAAGCGATTAAAATGGCCGAGCGGCTGATGCGGAAGCATGGTCTCGATCAGGACGACATTGACTTCATCAGTATGGGTAAAACGCGCTCTGAGAAGCTGTTGCCAGCGTCTATTAACCAATCGATCTTAAAAATTATCCGCGGAATCAATAGTCGTTTTGGCGTCGAGTGCGTATTGGTCAACCACAAAGGGCTCAAGCAGGCTGAATTTATCGGTGATGCCGACCGGGCTATTTTCGCGGCGTTTGCATTTGATGTGGTGTATCGCGATATGAATGAACATATTGGCCAGTTTCGTAACAGCTTCGCAGGCTCAGGCACCAGCACCCAACAAGTCACCCGCCGTGTTCAGTCTTTCACGACGGGCTGGCTTGAGGGAGCACTCGACAAATTGCCACAGCTTGATGCCCGAGACAGCGACGATAAGATCAAAAGCTATATTGATAAAGAGTTCGCCAACATTGACCGAGAGACATTTAAGCAGCAACTCAAAGACGCCATGGCGGCAATGACCGATGACTACGAACGTGGCATGAAAAAGGGCCGCGAAATTTCAGTTAGTCGCCCTGTAAGCGGTCAAGGCCCACAAAAGCGCCTAACAGGTAACACAAAATCATAACCACAATTCTGTAATAACCAACGCCCCTTTAATACTCTCTCATCACGTGAAAACGGCCGGCGATTTGTCCGGCCTCTGTCAGCATTTTCCCACCAATAAGACACTTGTGTTAAACACGTCAAATCATGGTCAAATCGCTTGTCGCCTATTGTGTTACACGCTTCTCAGGTCTAGCCTAGGATCCATGTCACATTATCTATGTTCCGTCTGCCCAACTCGCTGGCAGTTGCGATCGCATGGTCTAAGGTGACTCAATAACAAGCATTCACAATGCGTAAAATAAGATACTTCATATCCTTAATTAGGAGAGTGGCATGAAAAAAGTCGTGACAGGTCTCGGCCTCTTACTGGCCGTCGCACCCGCAGCTTATGCACAGCAAGACAGTGGTCTTTACATGGGGGGTCGTATTGGGCCGTCGTTTTTAGAAGATAGCTGTGTGTCTGACACCGACTGTGGTGATCAAGAGCTCGGGGCGGGTATCATTACTGGTTATGATTTCAATGACTGGTTTGCGCTTGAAGGCACCTATGATTATTTAGGTCGCTTTGACACTGAATTCGATACCTTTGGTAAAGCATCGGGCGATCTCACCGCGCTGACACTTGCCCCCAAATTGTCGTATCACGTTAAGCCCGATACCGCACTGTACGGGAAAGTGGGCGGCGCGATGTGGAACTTTAACAGCAATGCCGGTGATCGCGACGATGTGTCGTTGATGGGCGCGATCGGTGTTGATCACCAAGCCACCGATAAACTCAACCTTCGCCTAGAATACCAACACATCAATGATATGGATGATGGCTATTTCTCAAGCGTTGATAATAACCTCGTCACCGTCGGGATGACCTATCACTTTGGCCGCACCGCCAGTGAGCCAATGACTGAAGCAATGGTTGAAGAGCCAGTTATGGCAGAGCCAGAGCCCGTTCAAGAGCCAGAGCCGGTTGCCGAGCCGCAATCAATTGTGCTCTCAGAGGCCGGCGAAACCGAAATGTTCGGCTTTGATAAAGCAACGTTATCTGAGCAAGCGGTCGCCTCCTTGCAGCCATTAGTTGACCGCTTGCTTAAGCATGAAGAAGCCACAGCGACGATTGTGGGTCATACCGACAGCCAAGGGCCTGCCGCTTATAACCAAACACTCTCTGAAGAGCGTGCACAAGTCGTTGCGGATGTCTTCTTAGACGCGGGCATTGCGGCTGAGCGCTTAACCGTGATGGGCAAAGGCGAGTCAGCGCCAACCGCCAGTAACGAGACTGCCGACGGTCGTGCGAAAAACCGCCGCGTGGAAGTCACTTCGCCAGAGTTCGTTTATGTGGAAGTGAATTAATCACATCGACGATCGCATCATATAAATATGCAAATATAAATACGCAAAGGCCACCGCATTGTCGGTGGCCTTTTCTTGTCATGAACAATCAATGACTGATTAACCGCGCGCTGTAAAAGCGGTCAAGTGCGCCTGCATCAACCGATCGATGTCTACTCTATCTTGATCGCTCACTCCTGCCACCCGTGGATACCTTGGCTCGGCGCGATCGTTATGATAAGCGCCTTCCCACCCCTGAGTGGTAGTTAAAAACGCGCGGGCAAAATCCGTTGAGTAGCGTAAACAGCCTGCCATGACCGTATCGACATAGGATTGGGCAATCGGCTTATCTACGTCTGGGGCACGCTGCGTATCGGCAACATACACGTACACGGGGCCATCAAGCGTCACCTCTTCGGGCAGAGTGATGTTTGATTCAGCTAACTGTAACCGCTGATAGCCTGCCTCTCGGCGATCAAAGTCGGGCAATGACTGTGGATCGATGCTGACCAGCACCCCATTACATTGACCTTCACCTTGTAACACCACCAAAGGTGAAATAAACGCCTCACTGACATTGCTCCAATGACGACTTAGCCCGGTCACGGTAACCGGGCACGTCCATCCAGATTCACCGGTCAGCGCCCGTGACGCCGGATTCATTAAACTCCCGTATCCAAATAGATACATGACGTTGCAAACTCCTTTATTGCATAACCTGACAGAACGGTAGTGGCTGCCTTGCTTTTTTCATACAAATTGCCAGAATATCCGGCAATGTTGTTAACAAGGAAGTCATCATGGAACCACTCAATAAGCTCGAAGCCCATTTCAAACGGCTGTCGCATTTTCAGCACCTTGCCGCAATCTGCGGTTGGGATCAAGCCACCATGATGCCAGATGGTGGGAATCAAGCCCGTGCCGACGCGATGGCAGAGCTCGCGCTTTATTGCCATCAACAAAGCACCCAACCTGAGCTTAGTGACTGGTTAGCAGAGCTGGACGATAAATTGGAGCAACTGACACCGACGCAAAAAGCGAGCGTGGCAGAGATGAAGCGCGAGTGGCAGCAGGCCAGCGTATTGCCTGACACCCTGGTCAAAGCCAAATCTTTAGCGGGTGCCAAATGCGAGCATGCTTGGCGCCAACAACGTCAAGATAACGATTGGGCAGGCTTTGCCAAAAATTTAAAAGAAGTGGTGGCCTTGGCGCGCGAAGAAGCCCATATTCGTGCGGACCAAAAAGGTTGTGCGCCTTACGATGCCCTGCTCGATCTCTACGAGCCAGGAATGACCGCTGATCGTGTCGATGAGGTATTTGGTGCGCTTAAAGCATGGCTACCGGAGACCATCCAGGCGGTAGTCGACAAGCAAGCGCAACAGCCACCCCTTATGCCCAAAGGGCCATTTACCCAAGCGCAACAAAAAGCCTTGGGTGAGCAGGTGATGCAGCAGTTGGGCTTTAACTTTGCACAGGGTCGTCTGGATGTCAGCACCCACCCATTTTGTGGCGGCGTGCCCACTGATGTGCGCATTACCACCCGCTACGACGAGCAAGATTTTACCTCGGCATTAATGGGCGTGATCCACGAAACCGGCCATGCGCGCTATGAACAAGGGTTGCCTAAGGACCTGGCAGGCTTACCAGTGGGCCAAGCGCGCTCGATGGGCGTGCACGAAAGCCAAAGCCTGTTTTTTGAAATGCAGCTGGCCCGCAGTGAAGCATTTGCCACCTTGATTTGTCAGCGTGCTAAATCTGCCTTTAACCGCCAAAACGATCCCGCCTTTCATGTCGAGAATTTCCACCGCGTGTTAACTCAAGTCGCGCCCGGTTATATTCGTGTCGATGCCGACGAGGTCACCTATCCGGCACACATCATGCTGCGCTATGACATCGAGCGCGATCTGATCAGTGGCAACATGGAAGTTGATCATATTCCTGAGCGTTGGGACAACGCCATGCAGCAATACCTTGGCCTCAGCACCGCCGGCAACTATAAAAACGGCTGCATGCAAGACATTCACTGGACCGATGGCAGCTTTGGCTACTTCCCCACCTATACCTTGGGTGCCCTGTATGCCGCGCAATTGATGCAAGCAATGCGCCAGCAAATGGATGTGGATGGCATTATCGCCAGCGGCAATGTCTCACCGATTTTTGATTGGTTGTCTCAACATATCTGGCAACGCGCCAGCACCACCTCAACCGACAACATACTCAAGGATGCCACCGGCGAAACCCTCAACCCCGCCCACTTCCGCGAGTATATTCAAGGGCGGTATTTGTAATCCGTGCCCCCAAGGCCAGCGATATTGGCCTTGGTTTTTTCAGGTTAATCTGTTAATCCCATCACATTTCTGTACAATGCGCGCTCAGTCATCTTTATCTTTACACCCTCCTCGCTTGGCCGTGAGTCAGATGCTTTGTTGGCATGACTACACGCCCTGGTTGAGCACATTCGCTAGGAACGTCTTTTGATTTCAATCGCCAATATCACCATGCAGTTTGGTGCCGAGCCGCTATTCGAAAACATCTCTGCCAAATTTGGTAACGGTAACCGCTACGGATTGATCGGAGCCAACGGCTGTGGCAAATCCACCTTGATGAAAATCATGAGTGGCGCGCTCACGCCTACCGCAGGCAATGTGTCCATCACGCCAGGACAAACCTTGGGCGAGCTTAGCCAAGATCAATTTGCCTATGAGCAATACTCAGTGATTGATGCGGTGATGATGGGCGATCGCAAGCTGTGGGAAATCAAACAAGAGCGTGAGCGTATTTATTCTTTGCCGGAAATGAGCGAAGAAGATGGCATGGCCGTCGCAGAACTAGAAAGCCAGTTCGCGGAAATGGACGGTTATACCGCCGAGAGCCGTGCTGGCGATATTCTGCTGCAAGCGGGGATTGAAGAAGAGCTGCACTTTGGCCTGATGTCGCAAGTGGCACCGGGTTGGAAATTACGGGTGCTGCTTGCCCAGGCTTTGTTTGCGAATCCTGATATTTTGCTGTTGGATGAACCGACCAACAACTTGGATATTCATACCATCAACTGGTTGGCCGGTGAGCTGCAACAGCGCCAGTGCACCATGATTATCATTTCTCACGATCGTCACTTCTTGAACGCCACGTGCACCCACATGGCCGATATCGACTTTGGCGAGCTACGTGTATATCCAGGCAACTACGATGACTTTGTCGCCGCATCTAGCTTAGCACGCGAGCAACTGTTGTCGAGCAACGCGAAAAAAGAAGCGGAGCTCAGTGAGCTGCAAGACTTCGTAAATCGCTTTGGTGCTAATGCCTCTAAAGCTAAGCAAGCCAGTTCACGCGCCAAACGCATGGAAAAGATCCAGCTTGATGAAGTCAAAGCGTCCAGTCGCGTGCACCCTTACATTCAATTTACCGAAAGCAAAAAGCTCCACCGTCAAGCGGTCGAATTACGCGAGGTTGGTCATACCTTTGACGAGACACCTTTATTTAAAAACGGTCACTTTTTACTTGAAGCAGGATCGCGCCTGGCGATTATTGGCGAAAATGGTGTGGGTAAAACCACCCTGTTGCGTTGTTTAGTGGGCGAGCTTGCGCAAAGCGAAGGCACAATTAAATGGTCAGAAAACGCATCCATTGGTTACTGTGCGCAAGATAACAGTGCCGAGTTTGATAACGATCTCACCGTGTTTGAGTGGATGTCGCAATGGCGTACGGCCAAGCATGATGATTTGATTGTTCGTGGCATTTTGGGTCGCTTGTTGTTCTCAGCAGATGATGTGAACAAAAAAGCCAAAAGCTGCTCAGGGGGCGAGAAAAACCGTCTGATGTTCGGCAAGCTGATGATGCAAGATATCAATGTGATTGTGATGGATGAACCCACCAACCACATGGATATGGAAGCCATCGAATCACTCAATAAAGGCCTAGAGCAATTCCCTGGCACTTTGATTTTTGTCAGCCACGACCGTGAATTTGTGTCGTCACTGGCCACTGACATTATTGAGATCAAAGACCAACAATTGATCCACTTTAACGGCAGTTACGATGAGTACCTCGCCCACTTAGAAAAAGTGCGTGCGGTGGCTTGATCATAAGACTGAGCCTGAATTTGCCGCTGATTGGCTTCCATTCAGCGGCAAGTCCCGCTATACCTAGAGTAACGTGCTTATTCTTTATAACGAGCGAGGGATCATGAAATACACGGCCACACTGTTAACGCTTTCCAGTCTTCTTCTTACCACTCCGAGCTATGCCCTTTTCGGCCAGGGCGATAAAACCACTGATGTGATGACGCAAATGGCAACCCAATTTGCCGGTGATGAGGTGAGCCAATCTCCGCTCGTTAAATCGATCACTGAACAAGTGGATGTGAGCCCAGCTCAAGCAACAGGTGGCGCCGGGGCCTTACTCGCCATGGCAGCGAATGGCCTCACCGGCAGCGATCAACAAGAGCTTGCAAGTTTACGCCCTGATTTATCGTCGCTTTCGTCATTACTCGGAGACAATGCGAGTGCGGGTGGCATCGGTTCAATGGGTGATGTGTATCGTGCAGCAGAAAAACTTGGTATCGACGCGGCCACGTTAAAGCAGTTTGTGCCGGTTGTGCTCGACTATTTGGGCCAACAAGGTGCGAGCGATGGATTGCTAAGCTCGCTAACCCAACTTTGGCCATAGCGCGACGTTACTTAAACACCGATTAAATTACTCCGTCGCCGCATGCCTCGGCAGTTTAAACAACGACAACGCGCGGCAACCGCTGACGCGCGTTTATTTATCGAATCATCAAGCAAAGCGCACCGAGACGCGTTATCATAGTCGCCCTGTTGTTTAAGTTTATATGATTATGCCTGCCTTCTCTTTCTCTGCGATTCCAGTTGGGATCCGCTTTATGCTTCTGTCTGCGCTTGGCTTTGCCTTGATGTCCGCCTGTGTGAAATACGTGGCTGTCAATGGTATCCCGGTATTTGAGATTGTCGCCGCCCGAGCACTGGTGTCGCTCATCATCAGCTACACCGATGTGAAACGTAAAGGCCTGTCGGTATGGGGTAACAATAAGCAACTCCTGTTGCTGCGTGGTGTACTCGGTACAGCCGCGCTGATGTGTGTGTATTATGCGGTCACGACTTTACCCTTAGCCGAAGCCACTGTTTTGCAATACACTCACCCGGTGTTTACTGCTGTACTTGGGTTGGTGTTACTCAAAGAGCGATTACAAGGCGCCACGTTGGTGTGTATTGCGCTTTGTTTAATCGGGCTTTACGTGATGGTGCAACCTAACCTTAACGGTAATATTGCGGAGGCCTTGCCCACGTTTAGCGTGATTATTGCGCTTCTGGGGGCATTAGGCAGCTCAATGGCTTATGTGATTGTGCGTAAACTCAGCCGCACCGAAGACAGCTCGGTAATTATTTTGTACTTTCCCATGGTTGCCCTACCCGTCGCGACCGTGCTGATGTGGCCACAGTTCGTGATGCCAAGTTTATCGCTCACATTGCTATTGGTTTTAGTCGGTGTATTTACCCAGGTTGGCCAGTATGGACTCACCAAAGCCATGCAAACCCAACAAGCCGGTGAAGCGTCTGCTTATGCCTATATACAAATTGTGTTCTCAACCTTGCTTGGGGTATGGATCTTTAATGAAGTGCCCTCAATTTGGACCTATCTCGGTGGTGGGTTAATTGTGGCAGGCGCATTATTCAATGCAGTTGGCCATCGCATCTTTCGGCGACGTATCGTATAACACTCGCACATTCAAAGGTTTAATACGAGCAAAACTGGCCTCATTTGAGGCCAGTTTTGGTTTGCTGATCAGGCAAAAACGCGTTAAAGAAGGCTGACTATAATCACCAAGTAGAAAAAAGGCTGTCGTGAGAATGTACGAGTGTGTCAGTGTTTGTCGGTAGATCTCGTTGCAATGAGAGAACGTATGAGCGTTTGGACAAAACCGGATTGCTCACTCGAGCAATCCGGTTAACAGTCATCGCCTGTCAACTAGGTACGAATATCCTGAATAGCACCGTTCAATGCGTTAACGTTATCTTTTAAATCAGACACAATCGGGCCCAGTTGATCAATCGCTTCATGCATATCGCTTGATAAGGTTTTTATGTTTGATAAATTGCTCGAGATTTCATCACTGACAGAAAGCTGTTCTTCCGTGGCCGATGCAATCGATGAATTCAGTCGATGGATTTCTATCGCAGATTCTTTGATCGTGCCAAGCGATTCGTTTGCGGTGGTCATATTGTCACGTGTCGATGCAATCTTATCTGCGTTAACACGAATAGTCTGTGTTGATTGTTCCGCCTTACCTTGCAAACCACCGATCATTTCTTCAATCTCTCCAGCAGATTTTTGTGTCCGTTGCGCTAAAGATCTCACCTCGTCGGCCACAACCGCAAAGCCACGACCTTGATCGCCTGCTCGCGCCGCTTCGATGGCTGCGTTTAGCGCTAAGAGGTTAGTTTGCTCTGCAATGCCTTTAATCACATCAAGCACATTACCCACATTAGTGGATTCATCGGCAAGCTCTTGGATCACCTCTGATGTCTTTTTGAATTCAGTTTCTAAACTGCCAAACTCGACCATGGTTTTATCGAACACATCTTTACTAGTGGTGGTTTCTTTCTCAGTACTACCTGCGTACTTTTCTGCCATGGAGGTGTTCTCCGCCACCGTGGCAAGGGCGGAGGTCATTTCTTCCATGGCCGTGGCACCCATCTCGAGCTCTTGGTTTTGCTGGTTAGATATTTTGGCATTTTTACTGGTAATATCGACCAAACTATCCGTAATCTGAGCGATCATATGATTAACGTCATTAATTTTATTAATCGTCGATGAGTAACTTCCGATAACTTTATTAACAGTATTACCAATGGTTCCAATTTCATTCTTTTTACTATCGTCGACTCGCAACGTAAGATCTGAATTATCATCTACTTTTTTTAGCGTGGATGCCATCCTATCTATTGGATTAACAACCGTTCGTTTCGTGATGATGTATCCCAAAATCGCAATTACGATCACCACTGCTAACGAGATATTGCCGATGAGCACCGTTTTTTTGACACTAGATGCTGCCTCGTTGAACTGTGCATCCGTTCGCTGTTCCAACGCAATAAAAAAGCTTTCGATGGGTTTCATGATTTTTGCTTTTTCTTGGTGATACTGCGAGCTATGCAATAGCTCAATCGCCATTTGTTTGTCGGGCTCTCCTCGAACAGTATAATTACCGCTGCTGTCCGGATATAGTCCTTTAACCGCGTTCATGGCTTTGACTTCCATATTCACCAGCCCATCAGAATTGGCCTGAGCCTTTTTGAGTAAATCAAACTCTTTCTCGGTAAAGCCTAAATCTCTCATCCGTTGATTTAACGAAATAGCTTGGCCATCTGGTTTAGGTTTTTGACCATGTTCTAACACTAAGTCCCAGTAGATCGTATGATAGTTAACAGGCCGAGGTTTCTCACCGTTACGAATGGCTAGAATATCGTTATACATTTTTTCATACTTTTCATTGCCGGTAACTGTGTAAGTTCTGCCCAGACGCGTTAAGTCATCAGAGCTTTGTCTTAATTCATCGGCCGTTTGATAAGACTCGTATCGGATCTGGGCCATTTCATCGACTTTATTCATCAAGCCATTAAGCTGAATGATCGTAAAAAAACTCACCACAATGCCTGCACCAATAATAAAAAATACTAATTTCATGGTGTTATTGATGTTCATACCCACTCCTACCGCCTCTATCACATTTATATCGTAAGCGGCCATTTCTCCCCACATTCAGATAACCACGATGACCTGATATTGATATGGCTCCTTCACTATCGGAGCGATATCATGACACGCGAAGACA
>NZ_MUFR01000040.1:0-28308 GCF_001996185.1 Salinivibrio costicola subsp. alcaliphilus | reverse complement strand
TTGTTGCAAGCAAGATAGATGCGCGTCCGTAGCTCAGCTGGATAGAGTACCTGGCTACGAACCAGGCGGTCGGAGGTTCGAATCCTCCCGGACGCGCCATTTTGCATTACCTCTTCCTTCTCCTTATTTCCATTTCGCTATCTTTTCATTGTCACCCAAATCGACTTTTCTGTTTATTATTTTCGCTATCGCTATCGCTATCGCTATCGCTATTGGACAGCGTGTTGTGATACTGGAAAAACGCTTTTTCCAAAAATGGCATAGTGCGCCTCTATTAATAGCCAAACCGTCAAAACCCTCTATGTACCAGGACGTTTCATCGCGCGATTAACGGACTTGGACGAGATAAATACGCCTTTACGAGTGGCGGTTGTTCGCGTGCGATGAGTGCATCATGACCCGTGTTGTCAGGTAACAAAAACACAACACGAGATTGTCATTTATGCGAATTGTTAGTATTTTGAACGCCGATGATGAAATGGCCACCAAGATAAATGAATAATAACGGGCCATCCGCGCATCATTGCCAGTAAGAGTGAGTAACAAGGAAGACAACCATGGATTTAGGCCCGCTTTTAGAACAAGCACTGACGCTGATGCTGACCGGTATGGTTGTGGTGTTTGTGTTTCTTTCTACGTTGATTTTTTTGGTCCACCAACTAGAACGTTTTGGTGACCCGACCCCGCCAGCTGCTGCTAAGGCACCCGCTAAGCCTAACGCACAACCTGCATCGGAAAACGTATCGCCCGATGTCGTTGCCGCGATCACTGTCGCTGTCCAGCAGTACCGCCAACGCCATCGTTGAGTGGTAAGGCACATATAAAAAGGAGTTTGTTATGTCTACGCCGTTAGCTATTACCGATGTGGTATTGCGTGATGCCCATCAGTCGTTGTTTGCCACACGTCTGCGTTTGGACGATATGTTGCCGATTGCCGCCGAGCTCGATCAGATTGGGTTCTGGTCATTAGAAACATGGGGTGGCGCGACCTTTGATGCCTGTATTCGCTATTTGGGTGAAGACCCTTGGGTACGGTTACGAGAGCTTAAAAAAGCCATGCCTAATACCCCGATGCAAATGCTTTTACGTGGGCAGAATCTCTTGGGTTACCGCCACTACGCCGATGATGTGGTATACAAGTTCGTTGAACGTGCTCATGCCAACGGTATGGATGTATTCCGCATCTTTGATGCCATGAATGATGTGCGTAACTTTCAAGCCGCTGTGGGTGCGGCAGTGGACGTAGGTGCCCACGCTCAGGGAACGATTTCTTACACCACTAGCCCTGTGCATACCATGGATACCTGGACCGATTTAGCCAAGCAGTTGGAAGATCTTGGCTGTCACTCTCTGTGCATCAAAGATATGTCCGGCCTGCTTAAACCTTATGAAGCGTATGAGCTCGTGAGCCGCATAAAATCGACCTGTGATATTCCCCTGTCGCTGCATTGTCATGCGACCACAGGGTTATCAACAGCAACGGCGGTTAAAGCAGTAGAAGCGGGGTTAGATGTCCTGGATACGGCCATTTCCTCAATGAGCCAAACTTATGGGCATACCCCGACTGAAACCGTTGTTGCGATGCTTGAAGGCACCGAGCGTGAAACTCATCTTGACCTGAATAAACTTGAATCGATTGCGGCTTACTTCCGTACCGTGCGGAAAAAATACGCCCAATTTGAAGGGCAGTTAAAAGGCGTCGACTCACGTATTTTGATCGCGCAAGTGCCCGGCGGTATGTTGACCAACATGGAAAGCCAGCTTAAAGAACAAGGCGCGGCTGACAAAATGGATGAGGTCTTAGACGAGATCCCGCGGGTGCGTGAAGACTTAGGATATATCCCCTTAGTTACGCCGACCTCACAAATTGTCGGATCGCAATCGGTCATTAATGTATTGACCGGCGAGCGTTATAAGAGCATTACTAAAGAGACTGCTGCGCTGTTAAAAGGCGAATACGGAAAAGCCCCCGCACCGGTCAATGCAAAATTACAAGCGCGCGTGCTTGACGGTGAACAAGCGATTACCTGCCGTCCGGCGGATAAATTAGCCCCCGAAATGGAAAACTTGACGCAGGCGTTAACCGATAAAGCGTCGACAGAAGGTGTGAGTTTGGCGGAAGAGACGATTGACGATGTCCTCACTTACGCCTTGTTCCCACAAGTGGGTTGGAAATTCCTCCAAAATCGTGGCAATCCTGATGCGTTTGAACCGGTACCCACCGGAGACTCCACGCCGCCAGCAACGCCCGCGGCGAGCTCAGCGAGCCAAGTTGAGGTTGAAACTTACAGCGTGCGCGTTAATGGCCAGGTGTATCAAGTGGATGTCGGTCCCGATGGCGCACTAGGCGCGATCCAAACTGCTAACGATGTCGACAATGCGCCTACAGCACCGCGTGCCCCGGTGTCACAGCCGGCATCTACCCACGCAGAGCCAGTCACCGCACCGTTAGCGGGTAATATCTTTAAAGTCATGGTGACCGCCGGTGAGCATGTACAAGAAGGTGACGTTCTGATCATCCTAGAAGCGATGAAGATGGAAACCGAAGTCAGGGCTGCGCATGCTGGCACTGTCCAAGATGTACAAGTAAAAGAAGGCGACGCCGTGACTGTCGGCATGCCGCTTTTACATTTAGGATAAGAGGGCAGCATGGAAGGATTAATGATCCTGTGGTCGGAAACTGGACTGGCGAATTTCCAGTGGCCACAGCTGGTGATGATGGCCGTCGGTTGTCTGCTGCTCTTTCTTGCGATCCGACGTGGGTTTGAGCCTTTGCTTCTGTTGCCCATCGGGTTTGGGGCAATCTTGGCGAATATTCCCAACGCGGGTTTTAACGAGCCGGGCGGTTTGTTGTATTACGTCTACCATGTCGGGATTGATACGGGGGTTTTCCCGTTATTGATTTTTATGGGAGTGGGGGCGATGACCGACTTTGGTGCCTTGATTGCTAACCCGCGTACCTTGCTTTTAGGGGCGGCGGCGCAATTTGGCATTTTTGCTACCTTGTTCGGTGCTATCTTGCTCAATCTGGTCCCAGGCATGGAATTTAGCCTTCAAGATGCAGCATCAATTGCGATTATTGGTGGTGCGGATGGGCCGACGGCCATCTTCTTGGCTAGCCGACTATCGCCGGATCTTCTTGGCGCGATTGCAGTCGCAGCCTATAGTTACATGGCGTTGGTGCCAATTATTCAACCGCCGATCATGAAGTTGTTCACCTCGCCACAAGAGCGCCAAATTGAAATGAAACAGCTGCGTCATGTCTCGAAAACGGAGAAAGTGCTGTTTCCTTTAGCGGTCTTGATGATGACGATCTTATTCTTACCCTCCGCAACGCCCTTGGTTGGTATGTTTTGTCTGGGCAATCTGATGCGTGAGTGTGGCGTCGTCGATCGGTTATCGAGTACTGCGCAGAATGAGTTGATCAACATTGTGACCATTTTCTTGGGGCTTGCCGTTGGTTCCAAGCTAGAAGCGGATAAGTTTCTTCAGTTTGAAACCTTGGGGATCTTGGTGCTCGGAGCGGTCGCGTTCAGCATCGGCACCGGAACGGGCGTCTTAATGGCGAAGCTGCTTAACCGGTTTAGCCGCGATCCTATCAACCCACTGATTGGTGCGGCCGGCGTCTCTGCCGTGCCAATGGCTGCGCGCGTGGTGAATAAGGTTGGACTGGATGCCAATCCACATAACTTCCTGCTGATGCATGCGATGGGACCGAATGTGGCTGGCGTGCTTGGCTCGGCTGTCGCAGCGGGGATATTGCTGGCGTTAGTCGGATAGCCGTGCGATGTGAATGTAGAGACAAACCGTAGCAAAAACAAAACACGTGAACAGTGAAAAGAAAACAGCGGCAGGCATTGAGTCTGTCGCTGTTTTTGTTAAGACTAGGGGTTTACGCGTTGCGATGACCCTGTGCTTTTTTATTATCTGCGCTATCAAATTTATTACCTGCGCCATGAAAGCATAATGGCATGCGAAAGGAGTCAATATGTCGAATAACTTGTCTCTTGCGATTACCGAATTCGGTGCGCCAGAGGTTCTCTCCCCAGTAAACCGTGCTATCCCCTCACCGTCGGAAGAGCAGGTGTTAATTCAGGTAAAAGCCGCGGGCGTGAACCCAATCGATGCTAAAACCCGTGCCGGACTGGGTTGGGCGGCGGAACATAACCAAGATAAGCTGCCTTGGGTACCCGGTTACGATGTGGCCGGTGTGGTGGTGGCAAACGGCACCAACGAAAGTAAGTTTGATGTGGGTGATCGCGTGGCAGGAATGATTGGCTTCCCGACCGAGGGAGGGGGATATAGCCAGTACGTGGCTGCCGACGCCGGACTGCTTTCCACGGTACCACCCAGTGTCCCAATGGTGGATGCTGCCGCGGTACCACTTGCCGGGCTCACGGCGTGGCAAGCGCTCGAGCATGTCAAACTCGCCCGTGACGAAAAAATACTGATTTTGGCGGGGGCCGGGGGAGTGGGCCACCTTGCGGTACAATTAGCAGTAAGAACGGGGGCTCAGGTGTATGCGACAGCATCGCCGGGCAACCATGAATTTTTGCGCCAGCTAGATGCGAAACCGATAGACTATCACCAGGCACATTGGGCGACAGCGCAGGGCGAGTTTGATGTATTGATTGATTTGGTCGGTGGCGATACGGGCATTGAAGCACTTGCGAGCCTAAAAACCGGTGGACGTGTGGTCACGGTGCCGACCAATACACGTGATATGATCACCGCTGCTGCGGCCGAGCGAGGATTAAAAGCCACGGGCATGCTGGTTGAGCCCAACACCTGGCAAACTCAGCGCTTGCTTGACATGCTTGATCAAGGCGAGCTTCATATTGATATTGCCGCTGTCTACCCTCTAGAACAAGGGGCGCAAGCCCATAAAGCGCTCGAGTCTGGTCATACACGCGGTAAGCGAGTATTAGAAATGCCGTCGTCGTAACAACCATGGACGACTGGTCGGCGTTGGCGACACTGTTTGTCACCAGCTTTTTGAGTGCCACTTTGTTGCCAGGTGGTTCAGAAGCGAATTTGGTTTACTTATTAACTCAGCAACAGTTTGCTGATGGCGTAATTGTAGCTATTGCGACCGTCGGAAACACCCTTGGAGGCATGACCAACTATGCCATCGGCCGTTGGATTCCGGATTATCAGCCGCACCAACGCTGGCATCGTCGTGCGCACTTGGGACTGCAACGTTATGGTTATGCGGCTTTATTATTGAGTTGGGTCCCCATCATTGGCGACCCTTTGTGCGTGGTCGCCGGTTGGCTACGTTTGCGTCAATCATGGTGTTGGGCGGTTATCTTTATCGCCAAAGCATCGCGTTACATGGTTATTGTTTGGTCATTTAATTGGGTCACTGGGTAGGAATCATCATATGCAACGCTTATTGTTCGTCGCTGTTCTCGTTTTATCCGTTCTGACAGGGTGTCAGCGACTGGAAACATCGCCTCCTGCTACGCCAAAGGGGGTGACCTGGATAAAAACAGTCTCGCCACCACCGGGCAGTGCTCAAGTGCCTTATCAACAGTTTACGCTCGATAACGGGCTGACTGTTTTGCTGCACCAAGACCACTCCGATCCCTTAGTCAGTGTCGACATGCGCTATCATGTTGGCTCTGCGCGTGAGGAGCCTGGCAAATCGGGCTTTGCGCACTTTTTCGAACATATGATGTTTGAAGGCTCAGAGCACGTTGACGATCATGGTAAGCGTATCAAAGAAGTCGGTGGCTATAACAATGGCTCGACGAATCGCGATACCACCCAGTATTATCAAACGGTGCCGGCTAATGAATTAGAACGTGTACTTTGGTTAGAATCCGATCGCATGGGTTTTCTGTTGGATGCCGTGTCGCAGCGTAAGTTTGAAGTGCAGCGTGATACGGTGAAAAACGAGCGAGCCTTTCGGATAGACAATGTTCCCTATGGCCGCGTTAACGAAACCATTAATCAAGCGCTATACCCCGAAGGTCATCCTTATTCATGGCCGGTGATTGGTTACGTGGAAGATTTAGACCGCGTTGATGTCGATGACCTCAAGCAATTCTTTTTACGTTGGTACGGTCCCAACAATGCCACCTTGACCATTGGTGGGGATATTGATGTACAACAAACCTTAGCGTGGGTGAAAAAGTACTTTGGTGACATCCCGCAAGGGCCAACTATCCCTGCGGCAGACCCTCAGCCTGTCACACTGGAAGCCGATCGATTTGTCACTTTAGCAGATAAAGTGTCGCAGCCTGTTTTGATCATGAGCTTCCCCACCAGTACGCCTGAGACAGACACCAGTACGCGTCTGAGTGTCCTGGCCAATGTGTTGGGACAAGGGCGAGATAGTGTCCTTTACCAATCATTGGTGCAAACGGGAAAACTGCTTAGTGCAGGCGCATCGCATCAGTGCGGTGAGCTTGCATGCACCTTCGAGATCTATGGTGTCGGCAGTCAAGATCAGTCGTTAGCTGAGGTGCGCACGCTACTGCGCCAGAGCATGGCGACATTTGCGGCGCAAGGCGTTGACCAAGACGACATTAGCCAAATCAAAGCCATGGTAGAAGCGGATAACATTTTTGCCCTACAAAGCGTCGATGGCAAAGTAGAACAACTGGCCAGTGACTATACGTTACATGGCGACGCAAGCATACTGACACAACGCCTAGCCCGTTTGGATGCTGTAACGCCTCAAAAGGTGATGGACAGTTATCAACAGTGGGTAAGCAATCAACCTGCGGTTAACCTCAGTGTGGTGCCTGAAGGGCGTCAAGATTTGGTCGCTCATCCGGCAAACTTTGTCTATCAGCGCCCTGATTATCGCCACGTCGCTAGCCAAAATAATGCGGATACACTGGCGTTACGCAACACGCCTGAACGCTTTGACCGCAGCCTGATCCCGCCCCCGAATGGAAGCGTGACTGTCCATGTTCCTACTATTTATCGCGCGGAGCTCGACAATGGTATTCACCTGGCAGGCACCGTCAGTCGCGAGACCCCCACGGTGACCTTGCAACTTCGCTTGCCGGCAGGTGTGTTGATGGAGCCGAATGATAAGCGTGGTGTCGCCGAGCTCACGGCTAGTATGATCACAGAAGGCGGCGCGGGAATGTCGGCCGCGGAATTAACCCAAGCGCTAGATAAACTTGGCAGTCAGATGAGTGTGAATCCAGAGGCTTATCATACGACATTGACCGTGACATCCTTGAAAAAGTATCTGGGAGAGACGCTTCAATTAGTGAATAAAGTGATCAGTGCACCGACGTTTGCGGAGCAAGATTTCGAGCGGCTCAAAAAACAAGCATTAGAGGGGATGGCGTCACGCGCCGACGATGCGGGCTGGTTGGCAGATCAGGCTATTAGCCAATTGCTTTATCAAGATGCAACCTTCCGTGCCCCGCAAGGTGGTGTGGCAGAAGACGTTGCCGCACTCACCCTTGCCGACGTTAAACGCTTTTATCAACAGCATTATGTGTTGAAAGAAAGTCAGCTTGTCGTGGTGGGTGATTTGTCCCGTGAGCATGCGATCAATCTCGCTAACCGGATTCAACCTTGGCAACCGACTCCTGAGGAGCATGCTCAAGTTGCAAGGCCCGTGCCTCGAGACGAAAAAAGTCCACAAATTTGGTTAGTGGATAAACCACAAGCGCCACAAACCAGTATTCGTATGATACGTCATGGCATGCCTTACGACGCAACCGGCCCCATGTTTAAAACCCGCTTAGCTAACTTTAATCTCGGCGGAAACTTTAATGCCCGCATCAACCAAAACTTACGCCAAGATAAAGGTTACACCTACGGCGCCCACAGTGCTGTGTATGGTGGTCGTCAAACTGGGACCATTGAAGTCAGTGCCGATGTGCGGGCGGATGCCAGTGCCGAGGCCATTAAAGAGCTTTGGAAAGAAATGGCCCACGCGCACGAAAATGGATTTACTGAGCAAGAGCTTGCCTATTTACGTCAATCGAGTGGCCAGCAGGATGCACTCAATTATGAAACACCGTGGGAAAAAGCGGGCTTGATTGCGCACATTGAGGCGTTTAATTTGGATGACGACTATCGTGAAGCCCAAAAAGCCATGCTGTATTCACTGACACGCCAACAACTAAATGCCCAAGCATCGCGCTGGTTCGATCCTAACGACTACCAAATCATCGTGGTCGGCGATGCAGAGCGTTTGGAAGGGGATCTGCGTCAACTTGGCTTGCCAGTCAATAGCTTGGCGTTAGATTACCGTTAATACCGGTTGGATAAACTTACCCCGCTGCGTGATGGCTTTTGAGCAATAGCTTGTTTATATTGACCGCCACGCAGCTTAAAAAAATAAGAGATACATTTTGACTGACTTTACCCAACGGTTAGCGCGGTTAGCGCAAAACCCAGACGCATTAAAGGGGATAGCCCGAGGGCTCGAGCGTGAAGCACTTCGTATTACACCGAATGGTCACTTAGCGCAAACTGCGCACCCAGACGCACTTGGCGCCGCATTGACGCATCGTTGGATTACCACCGATTTCGCCGAGTCGTTATTGGAATTTATTACTCCAGTCAACACCTCGGTGAAAGGGATGTTAGACGAGTTGCAGGATATTCATCGTTTTACCTATCAACAGATGGATGATGAACAGCTCTGGCCGATGTCAATGCCTTGTGTGGTCGCATCGGAAGACGATATTACTTTGGCGCAATATGGCAGCTCGAATATTGGTCGGATGAAAACGCTTTATCGGCAGGGACTCAAACACCGCTATGGCAGTGTGATGCAAGTGATCTCGGGCGTGCATTTTAATATCTCACTCCCTGAGGCGTTTTGGCAGCACCTGTATCACTCAGAGACTGTTAGCCAAGCTGCGGTGACACAAGGCTATTTTGATTTGATCCGTAATTACTACCGCCATGGTTGGATGATCCCTTACCTGTTTGGTGCATCACCGGCTTTGTGTGGATCCTTTATCAAACATACTGACAGTCCGCTGGCGTTTGAGCATATGCCATCGGGAACCTGTTACTTGCCGTATGCAACGTCCCTGCGTTTGAGTGATTTAGGCTATACCAACAACGCCCAAGCCGACTTGAAAATAGGCTTTAATACATTAGAGCAATATTTAGAAGGATTACGTCGCGCTATTCGTACCCCTTCGCAGCAATTTGCACAGTTGGGGATTCGTGACGGTGAAACCTATCGACAACTCAATACCAATATGCTGCAAATTGAGAATGAGCTTTATGCTCCGATTCGACCAAAGCGTAATGCGGAAAGCGGCGAAAAGCCGACCGAAGCACTAAGCCGCGGCGGAGTAGAGTACATAGAAGTCCGCTCACTAGATGTGAATCCTTACAGCCCTATTGGCATTGAAGAAGATCAAGTGCATTTTCTCGATTTATTTGTGTCTTGGTGTGCGTTATCGCCCTCCGACCCCATGTCCGATCCGGAACTGAATTGCTGGCGGGATAACTGGAATAAAATTGTACTTGAAGGGCGAAAACCCGGCTTAACCTTAACCACAGGGTGCAATGGCGGTACCTTAACTCAGGCCGAGTGGGGACGTCAGGTGATGGCAGAGCTGAAACAATTAGCCAAAGTGATGGATCAGACCGTTGGTGATAGCCGCTATGAGCGCGTATGCGACAAAATGATTGCGTGTTTTGATAACCCCGAACTAACCTTATCAGGGCGTGTGCTGGCAGACGTGATTGCGCAAGGCGGAATTGGTGGTGTTGGTCTAAGCTTGGCGAGTGAGCACAAGAAGGCATTGGCTGATGTGCCGTATCAGGTTCACAGTGATGTCGACTTTCTCCGAGAAGCCGAAGACAGTATGGCACGTCAAAAAGCGGTAGAAGCCAGTGACACACAAAGCTTTGAGCAGTTTCTAAACGCTTATTTCAAAGATGTGCCGATGGCAGAAAGCTGGTAACTGGAATAATGGCGATGAGCAGGACGCGTATTCTCAACCGATTAGGGATAATCACCGCCATGATATTGTTACCCGGGTGCGCGACGCCGCCACCGGATAACCCCAGCAATGTCTGTGCGATTTTTGAGCAAAATCCTGACTGGTTTGAGGCGGCCGTCGAGATGGAAGACAGCTGGGGGACGCCTATTCAGGTCGCGATGGCATTTGTGAAGCAAGAAAGCGCGTTCGTTCACGATGCTTTGCCTCCACGTGACTATGTATTAGGCATTTTACCCTGGGGGCGAGTGAGCAGCGCATATGGTTATGCGCAAGCACAAGACCCCGCGTGGTCAGACTATCAAAAAGCCACAGACAATGGCGGCTCTCGCACCGACTTTGCCGATGCGTTACAGTTTATAGGCTGGTACACATCAGAAACGCATCGTCAGCTTGGGGTGTCGCAATGGGATGTTTACCGGCAATATTTAGCTTACCATGAAGGAAGAGGCGGATTTCAACGTGGCTCATTTGAGCGAAAACCTGGGCTCAAACGGGTGGCGCGTAAAGTCGAACAACAAGCAAAGGACTACGGTTGGCAGCTAAAAGGGTGCCGGCAACGACTAGAAGACAATCTGAGCTGGTGGCCATTTTAAGGCCGCAGTGATGAATGAAGGAGGAAAGATGCCACTACTAGATAGCTTCACGGTTGACCATACCCGCATGAATGCACCGGCGGTAAGGGTCGCAAAAACCATGCAAACGCCCAGCGGTGACACCATCACTGTGTTTGATTTGCGTTTTTGTCGTCCCAATGAACAGCACTTAACCGAAAAAGGGATCCATACCCTGGAGCACCTTTTCGCTGGCTTTATGCGCAATCATCTGAATAGTGACAAGGTGGAGATCATCGATATCTCGCCGATGGGCTGCCGCACCGGTTTTTATATGAGCTTGATTGGCGAGCCCCAAGAGTCGGAGGTTGCTAAAGCATGGGAGCTTGCGATGGAAGATGTCCTTATTGTTCCTTCGCAAGATAAAATTCCGGAGCTTAACGAATATCAATGTGGTACTTATGAGATGCATTCGTTGAATGAAGCCAAAGATATTGCTCGTGCAATCATAGATGCAGGTGTGACCGTCAACAAAAATGATGATCTATCGCTGCCCGAATCGATGTTGCAAACGTTGCGCGTCGATTAAAACGCGGCCAGTCATCCCTCTGCGGTAACACTGCCTTCTGTGTTACCGCCCCCTCCCGATTTGAGTGTTCTTTTCATTATTTTTGTCTCAATAGCTAGATAAACCCAAGAGAAGTGTAGGCGTCGTTGCAGCTTTTTTGCCTGTTCAAGCACGCTTCTGCATTTTGTCGCTGCGTATTCGCCTGGGTTTCGCTAAGCTGACAACTGAAATCGACCATCAAAAAAGGCTGTGAAACCCAAAGTGAGTTTACGCACAAGACATCATATTCGCCCCATCAGTATGTATCATTACCTGCTAGGTATCATGTTGTTGGTGACGGTGCCGAGTGCGCAAGCGTCGTTAAATGGCTATTGGTCATATGACGAGTTTCTTGCACGGTATCCTGAGCAAAAAGCGCTGACGGCAACACTCGATAAACAAGTGCAAGCCGATCCGGCGCCAATGCAACGTGCGTTGGCACCGATAAAAATTTCAGTGGTCGTACCGGGTCAACAAATCTCTGATTATTGGCAGCGTAATGTGCGAGCGTTCGAACGTCGCTTACAAGCGCTTAATATTCCTTATCAGTTAAAAGAAGTCACAACACGACCGAACAACGACATACGAGAACAAAGTGCGTCTTTGTATGCGGCGCTGCGTGACGGTGCCGACTATCTTGTGTTTACCTTAAACAGTGTTCGTCACCGTAAGTTTATTAATCATGTGCTATCACAGAAAAAAACCAAGCTCATATTGCAAAATATCACCACACCGGTAAAAGCTTGGCAAGGTAATCAGCCTTTTCTCTACGTGGGGTTTGACCATCAGCGCGGCAGTCAGCTACTGGCTGATTATTATCAAACGCGTTATCCGAAAGGGGCGAATTACTCGGTGTTGTTTTTTTCTCAAGGTTATGTGAGTGATGCACGTGGGGACACTTTTATTGAAACCATGAGTCGCCATGGTGATAGTCAATTGGTCTCGGCTTATTACACCAAAGGTGACCAACATTCTGGTTATCAGGCAGCCAAAGCGATGTTAAACAATAATCCGCAACTCGACTTTATTTATGCTTGCGCGACAGATGTGGCGTTTGGGGCAATCAAAGCGCTTGAAGAGTTGGGAAGAGAGGAAGTTGGTGTTAACGGCTGGGGAGGCGGGTCCGCTGAATTGGATGCTGTCATGTCAGGACAACTAGACGCAACCGTGATGCGTATGAACGATGATACCGGGGTGGCGATGGCTGAAGCCATCAAACGCGACCTACAACAAAAAGCTGTGCCCGTTGTGTACTCAGGTCGGTTTAACGTCGTCACTCAATATGATGATCCGGATCGAATAGAAAAACTTAAGCAACATGCATTTAGATACTCGGATTAGATCATGCCCACCTTTGGTTCACCTAAATTATCACTCTCGCAATTACTGACTCGCTTGATTGTGGTCTTCTTCTTATGTGTGACCGCGGGCGTTTACATACAAAGTTACCAGTTGACCTTAGCGGGGATTAATCAAGAGATTAGCCGTACTTTGGCACAAACTTCTCGTCTATTGCAAAACGTCTTTGATAGTCGCTTAACGGCACTGCAAATTCACCAAAATACCAATGCTGCAAGTATGACACTTCAGTCACTGGTCGCCAGTGAAGACAGTGACGCACTTGATGACTATTTTATCGAACAAGAGCAACAAGATGTTGCAAATACCCCTGACTTTCGTTTTATCGCTAAAGACGACCGTGTGTTATGGCATGATGGCAGTAGCTTGTTTCACGGTATTGATAATGAGGGGTTGGATCAGCTGCGTTTGCAATTACGAAGTATTAATCGTTGGACCTTAACCACTGTCACCACGGATACAGAGCAAGGTTATTTACTGATGCGGAAAACGCCGATCGTTTTTCAATCAAACGGTAAACTCGGCGGATATTTGTATGTGGTCGTGATGCTGAATGGCAACTTTTCGTTTGTGAAAAGTTTGCAGCGTGCCAGTGACACTCAGGCGGTATGGCTATCGGCAGACAATGCAACCTTAGCATCTACTCTTAGTGGTAACGATGACATAGGCAAGGCGTTAACGTTGCCGAGCGAGGAGAGCAGTCAAGCGTTTCGGCACTATTTAGTGAGCCAATCCAAGCTTCGCATCGGCGGTGAGTCGACCAAAATTTCATTGTTATCGGCGCAACGTAATGACAATGTTGTCACATTACAGCGGCAAATGGGCATCAACTTATTACTCACTACCCTAATTATTATTATCGCTGCTTTTTGGGTCAATCGTTTTGTGAAAACCCGGGTTGCGGATTCGCTCGATAGGCTAATGCGATATAGCCAAGGGGCGCGATCACGTCAACGTACCTTGCCGTTTGCCGGATCCGATATTGAAGAGTTTAATCACATCGGCAAAACTCTAGAGTCGACTTTTCATGCGCTGCACGAGAAAGAGCGCTCCCTACAAGATTTATTTGATTACGCGCTATCACCGATTATTGTTTGGGACACGGACTTTGCTATCACCCGTATCAATCCAGCAGCCAAGTTAAAGCTGAACTATGACGAACAAATCCATGCCTCAAGCTGGTTGTATGATCAGTTTATGTATGCCATCTCTCCTCATCTAAAGCGCGCGGTTAATGGGACCATCCTCAAAGGGGTCAATATTGAGATTGACCGTCGCGTTTACCGATGGAATCTTGCACCTTTAATGGTTGATAACCAAGTCAAAGCGGTGATCGGCCAAGGTCAAGAAATTACATCTCTTATCGAAGCCGAGCAACAAAGCCAGCGAGCCAAAGAAGCAGCGGAAGCCTCCGCGCGCGCTAAATCAGAGTTCTTAGCCAAGATGAGCCATGAAATACGCACGCCGCTTAACGGCATTTTGGGGATCACGCAAATATTAAATGATAGAGCCGAGGATAAGGCACAAAAAGACCTACTTGGTAGTTTATACCAAAGTGGTGAGCACTTACTCACAGTACTCAATGATATCCTCGATTTGTCTAAGATTGAACAAGGTAAAATGACCATCGAGTATGGGGAGTTTTATCTCCAAGATATCATTCGCACGGTGGAGAATATTTACACACCGCTTTGTGAAAGCAAGTCTATCTTATTGAATATCGATGCACCGATTGCGGCTGATACCATGGTGCGCTCGGATCAGTCCCGCCTCACACAAATCTTATTCAACCTAATGAGTAATGCGATAAAATTTACTCATGCAGGGCAGGTTGGGCTGACGGTCACCCTAGCGCAACGTGAAGTAGAAAAAACAGACGAGAATGAAAATTCGTCAGATCAATCTACATTGCGTCAATCTACATTGCGTCTCGTAGTGAGTGATACCGGGATAGGAATGAACCAGCAGGCGCTTGAGTCTTTGTTCGATCCCTTTGTACAAGCGGATTCCAGTGTGACGCGGACTTACGGTGGTAGCGGCCTGGGCCTGTCGATTGTTAAAAGTCTATTAGACTTGCTGGAAGGTGACATTGATGTGACCAGTGAGCCAGATAAAGGCAGCCGCTTTGTGGTCGAGGTGCCGCTCACCTTGGTGGACAATAAACCGGCCAAGGCGCCAGAAAACGTGCCTTTCGATCCTGTGTCGCTCGGCATCAAGCGCGTCTTATTGGTTGAGGATAATAAGATTAATGCTATGGTCGCCCAAGCATTTTGCCATAAATATCATATTGAGGTGGAGTGGGTGAAAGATGGAGAACAAGCATTAGCGCGCCTTCAGCAAGTGCAGTATGACTTGGTGTTGATGGATAACCATATGCCCAATCTTGGTGGTGTGGAAGCAACGCAGGCCATACGGCAAACGCTCGGGTTAAGTGTCCCCATCTACGCTTGCACGGCCGATGCGTATGGCAGCGTGCATGACGCTTTTTACCAAGCAGGCGCGGATTACATCATCGTCAAACCGATTAAAGAAGCCAGCTTTATCGAGGCGCTCCGCCACTTAAAACTCCGCCACTTAAAACATGGCGCACACGCTGACTCATGAGTGTGAGAGTTAACGTTGTGCGCTGCATGGTCTAAACACTAATATTGGCGTCGGGTTGGTCTGTAGGGAGGACTTTGACTTGCTTGATCATATTGTCGGCAACATCGACAATTTCAATATGGTGACCATCAATTTCAATGCTCAAGCGGCTTTTAGGGATATCCTCCAAGTGCTCGAGAATTAAACCATTGAGGGTACGGGGGCCGTCAGTGGGTAAGGTCCAGTTAAGACTCTTATTCAAATCGCGAATATTGGCGCTACCTTCAATCAAATAGCCACCATCGGTCAATGACGTAATCTCTTCGGCCAAGCTCGGTGATAAAGAGGTGGTAAACTCACCCACGATCTCTTCGAGAATGTCTTCTAACGTCACCAGGCCAATCATGTCGCCGTATTCGTCTACCACTAAGCCGATACGTTGCTTATTACGCTGAAATTTAAGCATTTGTACGTTCAGTGGCGTGCCTTCCGGAATAAAATAGACTTCATCGGCGGCGCGAAGCAGCGTCTCTTTATTAAATTCGTTTTTCTCAACCATCAGGCGATAGGCTTTGCGGACGCGCAGCATCCCAACCACCTCGTCGATGGTATCGCGATATAACACCATTCTTCCATGCGGGGCATGCGTGAATTGGCGCATGATGGACTTCCAGTCATCATTGATATTAATCCCAGTGATCTCATTGCGTGGCACCATGATGTCATCCACGGTCACCTCTTCAAGCTCTAGAATTGATAGCAACATATGCTGGTGACGACGGGGGATCAAACTACCGGCTTCGTTGACAATGGTTCGCAGCTCTTCGGTGCTTAGATTATCTTTGCCGTCGGCTTTAGCGCCTATTCCCAACAAGCGCAAAAAACCATTGGTGATAAAGTTCACCAGGCTAACAAGCGGATAAAACACCTTCATTAGGATGGTGAGCAAATGGCTGCTAATAAACGATACGCGCTCTGGATAAAGAGCAGCCAGCGTTTTGGGCGTGACTTCGGCAAACACCAGGATCACCATCGTTAACACACCGGTTGCGATCGCAATCCCTGCGTCGCCATACAAACGTAACCCGAGGACGGTCGCGATTGAAGAGGCAAGAATATTTACCAGGTTATTACCGATCAGAATAAGCCCAATCAATCGGTCTGGCCGAGTAAGCAGTTTTTCGACCCGCTTAGCGCCACTGTGGCCTGATTTAGAGAGGTGGCGCAACCGGTACCGATTAAGTGCCATCATGCCTGTCTCAGACCCGGAAAAATAACCGGAAATGACGATAAGCAATACCAAAAGGGAAATTAATATTCCCGTCGATATGTCGTCCAACGAACTGTTCCTTACGTTTGTTTTAAAATCAGAGCGTGTGCTCGAGTGTTTACGCTAAATGCGCGTAATCAATAGCCTGCAATCAATATCTCACGAACAAACCGGCTACCAAAGTAGGCCAGAGTAAGGAGAAACGCGCCCACGATACTAAACCAGACTACCCGACGTCCACGCCAGCCGGACTGATAATGCCCCCAAAGGAGCACACCATAGACCCCCCAAGCGGCCATCGAGAGGAAGGCTTTGTGCGCTTTTCCTTGCGCGAACATGTCATCGACAAAGACAAAACCAGAGATTAGAGTGAGTGTTAATAATACTTGTCCGACTAAAATGATGTTGAAAAGCTGACGCTCCACCATCATTAAAGGAGGAACATTATGATTAATCACCTGGCGCTTTTTGTGTTTGAGCTGATAATCCAGCCAAGCCAATTGCAATGCGTACAGGGTAGCAATCATCAATGTTGAGTATGAAAACAGAGCCAGAGAAATGTGTAATAGCACCTCTGGGTGTGATTCAAGATGCGTAATAAAGGCACCGGGCAGCAGGGTCGCGCTCGCAAGGTTTAGTCCTGCAAAGGCGTAAACCACCGGCAGCAAGAACCATAGCCGCAATCGGAAAATTAGCCCGGTCGTCATCATCGCAATGATAAAACTCACCAAGGAGGCGACGTTGAGCATGCTAAGATTCTGCCCACTTCCTGATAAAATCAGATCTTTGAGCAGATAAGCATGCAACGCCAGCGCAGCCAGTGCGGTGAAAAAGACCGGCTTCGCACTAATTTGATTGTTGCTGGACAAGCCGGGGATGATCTGCAAAATGGCGGCCAGATAAAGCAGTGATGCCAACAAGGCTGTCAGAATTTCCATCGTCACCGATCAGTCAGTTAATCAATAAGAATGAAGGTGTGAGTATACCTTGCCTCAATCTCTGTCGCTATCGATACATGCAAGTGATGGGGGGATTGCGGTATAATCTCAGTAATTTCGCGACAGCGATTGCACCCAGATGAAAAATCATGGGCCAATAGGACGAGTGGGCGAGTAACGCATGTTTGAAAACTTATCAGAACGTTTATCCCGGACGCTCAAAAATGTGAGCGGCCGTGGGCGATTAACGGAAGACAATATCAAAGAAACCCTGCGCGAAGTGCGTATGGCGCTACTGGAAGCCGATGTCGCGCTCCCTGTGGTTCGTGATTTTGTTAAACGCGTCAAAGAACGCGCCGTTGGCATTGAAGTCTCTAAAAGCCTGACCCCAGGGCAAGAGTTTATCAAGATTGTTCAAGCTGAGCTTGAAGCGGTGATGGGCGACGCCAATGAAAAATTGGATCTTGCGGCGCAGCCGCCCGCAGTGATTTTGATGGCGGGCTTGCAAGGGGCGGGTAAAACCACCAGTGTGGGTAAGCTGGGTAAGATGCTTACCGAGCAAGAAAAGAAAAAAGTGTTAGTGGTGTCTGCCGATGTGTATCGCCCGGCGGCGATCAAACAGTTGGAGACCTTGGCTAGCGAAGTGGGGGTTGATTTTTTCCCGTCCAGCACTGACCAAAATCCAGTCGATATTGCTCAATCCGCGGTTGAGCACGGCAAGCTAAAATTTTATGACGTAGTGATCGTCGATACGGCGGGTCGTTTGCATGTCGATGACGCCATGATGGGCGAAATCAAAGACGTTCACCGCGCGATCAACCCCGTTGAAACCCTGTTCGTAGTAGACGCCATGACAGGCCAAGATGCGGCGAACACCGCCAAAGCCTTTAACGATGCATTGGCATTGACGGGTGTGGTTCTGACCAAGGTTGATGGTGACGCCCGAGGTGGTGCCGCACTGTCGGTGCGTCATATCACCGGTAAACCGATTAAGTTCTTGGGTGTGGGTGAAAAAACAGACGCACTTGAACCTTTCCATCCTGACCGGGTGGCATCCCGTATCTTGGGGATGGGCGACATGCTGTCGCTTATCGAAGATCTCGAGCGTAATGTCGATCAAGACAAAGCCGAGAAAATGGCCAAGAAGTTCAAGCAGAAGAAAGGCTTCGACTTGGCCGATTTTCGTGATCAGCTTGAGCAGATGAAGGGCATGGGTGGCATGATGGGCATGATGGATAAGCTGCCTGGCATGTCCAATGTGCCTGATAACGTGAAAGATAACGTTGATGATAAAATGTTCTTGCAGATGGAAGCGATCATTAACTCGATGACACCGCGTGAGCGCCAGCGTCCAGAAATCATCAAAGGGTCACGCAAAAAGCGGATTGCCGCCGGTTCAGGCACCCAGGTGCAAGACGTCAACCGCTTGCTTAAGCAGTTCACCCAAATGCAGAAGATGATGAAGAAAATGCAAAAAGGTGGCATGCGCAATATGATGCGCCAAATGAAGGGCATGATGCCACCCGGTGGTGGCCCCGGCGGCCCTGGCGGATTCATGGGTTAATCCGATTCGATATTTTGCTTGTCAGCCCAGTGCTAGCAGGCTTGATAACTCGCTGTGAGGCTGGGGACAGCTGGTGGAAATTTGACTAAACCAGTTGCATTCACAGCAATAAAGAGTAAAATTCCCGAGCTTTATTTTGGCACGAGGCCCCGCATTGCTTACGCGAAACGGGGCCAATTTTATTAAGTAATGCAAATGAGGACGATATGGTAACCATTCGTTTGGCACGTCATGGCGCGAAAAAACGCCCATTTTATCAAATCGTTGTAGCTGACAGCCGCCAGGCGCGCGACGGTCGCTTCATCGAAAAAATTGGTTTCTTCAACCCTGTTGCTCAAGGCCAGGAAGAGAAACTACGCCTTGACCTGGATCGCGTAAACCACTGGGTTAGCGAAGGCGCAACGGTTTCTGACCGTGTTGCTAAGCTAGTCAAAGACGCAGCGCAAGCGGCGTAATTGATCAGTGTCAGGGTTAAAAGAAGAAATGAGTGAGCAAGAGACGATTGTCGTTGGCAAGCTAGGCTCGTCGTACGGCATACGAGGCTGGCTCAAGATTTTTTCTTACACTGAAGATGCTGAAAGCATTTTTGCCTACTCACCCTGGTTTATCCAGGTGCGCGGGCAGTGGCAACGTTTCGAGGTCGAAGACTGGAAACGCCACAATAAAGGGTATGTCGCCAAACTTACGGGGCTGGATCAGCGCGAAGACGCGCAGATGCTGACCAATGCTGAGATTGCAGTCAGTGCACAAGCGCTTCCTGCTTTATCAGATCAAGAGTTTTATTGGCGTGAGCTGTTTGGTATGGACGTGGTGAATGCAAAAGGCTATCACCTCGGCACTGTGACTGACATGCTTGAAACAGGCTCGAACGACGTGCTTGTCGTTAAAGCCAACCTGAAAGATGCTTTTGGTAAAAAGGAACGCTTAATTCCGTTCCTTGAAGAGCAGGTCATCAAGTCGATTGATCGCACTGCTCAACGGATCGAAGTTGACTGGGATCCTGGTTTTTAAACTCCAACAGTAAGCGAGCGGAAATATGTGGGTTGGCATTATCAGCCTGTTTCCAGAAATGTTCCGAGCGGTCACTGATTTTGGAGTCACGGGCCAAGCGGTAAAAAAAGGGCTGTTAAACGTCGAAACGTGGAATCCGCGTGATTTCACCCACGACAAACACCGTACGGTCGATGACCGACCTTACGGCGGTGGCCCGGGCATGTTAATGATGGTAGAGCCTTTGCGCGATGCGATTCATGCCGCTAAACAAGCCGCAGGCGATAAAGCGAAAGTGGTTTACCTCTCTCCGCAAGGGCGCAAGCTCGATCAAGCGGGGGTCGAGTCGCTGGCGAGCAATGATAAACTTATTTTGATTTGTGGCCGGTACGAAGGGGTAGACGAGCGCATTATTCAAACTCACGTTGACGAAGAATGGTCAGTGGGAGATTTTGTGCTCAGTGGGGGCGAGCTGCCCGCGATGACGTTAGTCGATGCTGTTGCTCGGTTTGTACCGGGTGTGCTAGGCGATATGGCGTCAGCAGAGGAAGATTCCTTTGCCAATGGGTTGTTAGACTGTCCACACTACACGCGTCCTGAAGTGTTAGATGGGTTGGTGGTACCAGAGGTGCTAAAATCCGGTAATCATAAGGACATTCGTCGCTGGCGATTAAAACAATCGCTAGGTCGCACTTGGTTACGACGACCAGAGCTCCTGGAAAACCTAGCTCTGACTGACGAACAGGAATCACTACTTGCCGAGTTCATCAAAGAACATCGTGCAAGTGCCGAATCAAATTGAGTTTCAGTTTATTCTAGGGTTATAAATAATGAGTAACATCATCAAGCAGCTCGAAGACGAGCAAATGAAAAAAGACCTGCCTGAGTTTCAAGCAGGTGACACTGTCCTGGTACAGCTTAAAGTAAAAGAAGGTAACCGTGAGCGTCTGCAGCCATATGAAGGTGTGGTTATCGCTAAGCGCAATCGTGGTCTACACTCTGCATTTACCGTACGTAAAATGTCTAGCGGTGAAGGTGTAGAGCGTACTTTCCAAGCCCATTCGCCAGTTATCGACAGCATTACTGTTAAACGTCGCGGTGCAGTACGTCGTGCCAAACTGTACTACCTGCGTGAGCGTTCTGGTAAGTCAGCTCGAATCAAAGAGCGTCTTAACAAGAAGTAATCGCCCCTATGGCGTTTATTGCTCAAAAGCCCGTCCTGTAGGACGGGCTTTTTTAATGGCCAATCGGCTCATTCACACCTCACCCTTCACCGCCCTCACCACTTAATCCTGTTTACAACCGTTTATCTGCACCGGCGACCACTCGCCGTTAAAGCGCGTGTATTCGACAACGCAATCGGCAAAATGGCATCTGTCCCCTACTAAAAGATTGGCAGCAGCGCTGCTAACGACACGGAGAGCAATTATGTCCTGGTTTTTACTTTGCGTAGTGACCTTGATTGTCGGCTACTTTACCTACGGCACTTTCATTACCAAAATTTTTGGGCCAAAACCGCAAAAAGCGACCCCGGCCATGAGCATGAACGATGGTGTCGACTTTGTGCCACTGTCAGATAAGAAAGTATATCTGATTCAACTGCTTAATATTGCAGGCCTCGGTCCGATTTTTGGCCCAATACTCGGTGCGTTATATGGCCCTGTTGCCATGCTATGGATTGTGTTTGGCTGCATTTTTGCCGGCGCCGTGCATGATTATTTCTCTGGTATGCTCAGTGTGCGTGCCAATGGCGCATCTGTCCCTTCTGTCGTGGGCGAGCATCTCGGTAACTTCGCTAAACATTTTATGAACTTCTTTGCGGTGTTACTCTTGATGCTGGTGGGCGTGGTGTTTGTGCTCGGTCCAGCCAAGTTGTTAGGTAGTCTGTCAGAAATGAGCGTGGCGCTGTGGGTGGGCATTATCTTTGCCTACTATGTATTGGCCACCGTGGTGCCGATAGACAAAATTATTGGCCGTTTTTATCCTATATTTGGCGCTTTGCTTGTCTTTATGTCGGTGAGCTTGATTATCGGCTTGGCCGTGAGCGATCACAGCTTCTACAGCCAAGGGCTCGATTTTGCCACCAACTTCCATCCGACCGATCTGCCACTATGGCCATTACTGTTTATCACCATCGCTTGTGGTGCGGTATCAGGCTTCCACGCCACCCAATCGCCATTAATGGCGCGTTGTATGCAGAATGAAAAGTCAGGCCGGTTTATCTTTTATGGCGCCATGATTGGTGAAGGTGTGATTGCGCTTATCTGGTGTAGTCTGGGCTTAAGCTTCTATGAATCGAGTGACGCGCTTAATCAAACGCTCGCTAACGGTGGCCCGGCAGCGGTGGTGCATGAGGTTTCCACCTCGCTACTTGGCACGGTCGGCGGCATTATGGCGGTATTAGGAGTGATTGTGTTGCCGATCACTTCTGGCGACACTGCTTTCCGTTCTGCGCGTCTGATTATCGCCGACTTTCTGAATATTCAGCAAAAACCGATGGTGAAGCGCCTGATGATTGCGATCCCCATGTTTGTGGTCGGCTTTTTGATCACCAAAGCGGAGTTTGGCGTGATTTGGCGTTACTTCGGCTGGGCTAACCAAACTACCGCGATGATCATGTTGTGGGCCGCGGCAGCCTATCTTATTAAGCGTGATAAGCTGCACTGGGTATGCACCATTCCTGCGATGTTTATGACCGCGGTAACTGTCACTTATTTGGCCAATGCCGAAATCGGTTTTAGCTTACCAATGAATATCGCTACCATGATTGGTGTCGGGGCAACCGTTGCCGCCACGATTGGGTTCTTTATCGGTTATAAACCCAATTCGCAGTTAATCGCCAATGAAAAGCAGTTATAGGTAAGGCGTTATAGCTGATGGGTCTGCGCTCAGCTATATGACTGGTCTTCAAGCAATATTCAGTCAAATACGCTAAGATCTAAGCCTCAGTATTTACTGAGGCTTTTTTATGAGGGTAGGACAGGGCATGAAACAGACGTTTTTTTTATTATTCGCCGTTTTACTTTTGGCCGGGTGCGCTGCTTCTACCACCCAAGGCTTGGTTGACGATCAAAATTGGTATGGCTTGGGGGAGCAAGATGGTCAGCGTGGTTTGCCACAGCGATCCGTGAAAGATTTACAAACTCTGGCAAATAAAGCGACTGGGCCGATGAATGCAAATTATCTCGACTACGAGCAAGGCTACATCCATGGTATTGATGATTACTGCGATCCTGCTCATGCCTATCAGCTTGGGCTAGACGGAAATCCGTATATGGGCGTATGTGAAAGTCGGCCAGGATCTCAGCGTTTTAGAATGGAATGGCAGCGTGGTCATCACGATTCTCAAAGCCAATCTAATAGCCTATTTTATTGAGCACTGGCGTATAAGTCTGGGTTAGTTAAGCCCCAATTGATTTTTTAACGCTTTTAAGTAACGTCGGCTCACCGGCACAACATGCGCTGAGGAGGTAATCACCTCGGCAAGGCCATTGTCGAGTAAGCGGATTTCGCGGATAGCGGCGGGGTGAATCAAGTATTGGCGATGACAGCGTATTAAGGGGGTTTTGTCCTCCAAGACCTTGAGTGATAGGTGCGTGGTAGACTCGCCTTGTGCGGTGAGCAGTGCGACGCCACTTAAAGCGGTCCGCGCAACTTCGACCTCTTGATGTGGGATCAATGTAATCCGACTGTGTCCCGCACAGGGAAGCAAATCCAACGTTGGTGTCATTGCTCGGTAGTCGTTTTTCTGGCGTAGCTCACGAGTGAGTTTTTCCAAGGATTTTTGTAATCGCACGGTTTCGACGGGCTTTAATAGGTAGTCGAACGCATTTTCTTCAAATGCTTGTACCGCATATTCATCATAGGCGGTGACAAATACCACCTTGGGCATGGTATCGGGATCGAGCATGGCTAACAGCTCTAATCCCGTCACTCGCGGCATTTGAATATCTAAAAACACCACGTCTGGACGGGTTTGATTGATGGCTTTCAGTGCGTCAATGGCATTGTTGCATTGCCCTATGATGTCAACACCGCCTACCGCTAGCAACTCGTCTTCCAACGCCTCGCGGGCGTGCAGCTCATCATCAACAATCAATGCCTTAATCATGCCTCTCTCTCCTTATTGGGCGTTTGATACGTGAAGGGCAAAGTGACGGTTGCCCGTGTCCATATATCAGGCTGACAGGTCATTTTTAGCGCATATTGGCCGCCAAACAACCCTCGTACACGCTTATCAACAATACGCATGCCGAGTCCTGAGTGTTGTGCTGCGGGTTGGTAAAGCCCGGCATTGTCTTCCACTTGTAAATACAGGCATTCGCCTTCTTGCCAGCCACGAATAATAATTTTGCCGTCTGCCATCAATTGGCTGATCCCATGTTTCACCGCATTCTCGACCAAAGGCTGTAAGGTAAAACTTGGGATCACCGCGTGTAAGATAGCGGGATCAATCTGCTTCTCCACACTCATGCGATCGGCAAAACGGGCATGTTCGAGCTCTAAATAGGCATCAAGGTGATTCAGCTCTTGCTCAAGCGAGACGGTCTCGCGGTTTTGCTTAAGGTTACTGCGAAAGAAAGTCGATAGATGTTGGATCAATTGGCGTGCCCGCTCTGGCTCGCGTTTGACCACCGCACTAATCGTATTTAAGGCATTGAACAAAAAGTGCGGATTGACTTGGGCGCGTAATAGGTTTAATTCGGCCTGGGTGAGCAAACTTTGTTGACGCTGATAACGGCCGGTTAAAATCTGGTTCGAGAGCAATCGGGCGATCCCTTCGCCCATGGTGACATTAATGGCCGAAAAGAGCTTACGTTTTGGCTCATAAAGCTTCACCGTCCCCAGTACATAGCCATCGCCTCCGCGTAGTGGGATCACCAGTACTGATCCCAACTTGCAATAAGGAGAAAGTGAGCAGCAATAGGGGATATCCGCACCATCAATATAGATCAGCTGATCATCGGCAATCGCGCGACGGGTGTAATCAGAGGCAATTGGCGTACCGGGGAGATGGTGGTCATCGCCAATACCGGTAAACGCAAGGATCTTTTCTCTATCGGTAATCGCCACCGCCCCAACGCCGGTTTCTTGCTGAATAATGGCAGCGACTTGTTCACTGCTTTGTTGATTAAACCCGCTGCTTAAAAGGCCGACCGATCGTTCAGCAATTTTGAGTGCTTTGCTGGAAAATGCCGCTGAATAGCGCTCGAACAGGGTTTTCCGGTCGACAATTATGCTCATAAACATCGCCGCGCCAATAGAGTTAGCAATCACCATGGGGGCGGCAATCGCGCTAACCAGCTCATACGCGCGGCTAAAGGGTTCAGCGACCGCGAGGATAATCGCCATCTGCACTAACTCGGCAACGAAGGTTACCCCTAACACGACTGTGGGAGAGAATAAACGGCTGGTTTGATTGCGCGACACCAAATAGCGCATTACACCACCAATCAAGCCCTCTGCCGTGGTCGAAATGGCGCAAGCCAAGTCAGTAAAGCCGCCTAAACTGTAGCGATGTAAACCGCCGGTTAGCCCGACCAAAAAGCCCACAAATGGACCGCCTAGTAATCCGCCCATGACTGCGCCGATCGCACGGGTGTTGGCAATTGCATCTTGAATCCCCAAGCCAAAATAGGTACCGAGAATGCAAAAGCCAGAGAAAAGAAAATAACAAACAACTTTATGCGACAGTCGCCCCGAAATACTCAGCAGTGGCATAAATGCCGGTGTTTTACTGAGCAAATAGGCGATAACCAGATAGACGCTCATTTGCTGAAGAAGTGAGAGAATCAGTGCCATAACGACCCACACAAAAAAACCAATGCGCTATAGTAACGGTTGCCGTTGTAAGACTCTATTGTAATCTCCAGTGTAAATTATTAATTACAGAGTAAATAAATAAGTACAGTTTGTATTGCTTTTAAAATATAGGCTGGTATTGTTTGTGTAAAACATGATGAACATTAAAGGCAAGGCTATGCAGCAAGATTCGGTGACCAATATTCATATCCGTGATGAGCAGGTGCTCTTGACGCCAGAGCAGCTTCGCGCGCAGTTCCCTATTGAAAAAAGTACCCGGGCTGCTATCAGTGAGGCACGCGAGACAGTGGCGGATATTATTCATAAACGCGATCATCGCTTGTTGGTGGTGTGTGGTCCTTGCTCTATTCATGATGTCGAAGCGGCGAAAGACTACGCGCGCCGTTTGAAAGCCTTGTCGGATGAACTCAGCGATCACCTGTTTATTGTCATGCGGGTGTACTTTGAAAAACCGCGGACCACTACTGGCTGGAAAGGGTTAATCAACGATCCGCATCTGGATGGCAGCTTTGATGTGGAATCTGGCTTAAAGCAAGCGCGTGGTCTGCTCACGGATTTAGCACAAATGGGGATCCCGTTGGCCACTGAAGCGTTGGACCCAATCAGCCCGCAATACATTGGTGATCTGTTTAGCTGGGCGGCGATTGGCGCACGTACCACCGAATCACAAACCCACCGTGAAATGGCCAGTGGTTTGTCGATGCCAATCGGCTTTAAAAACGGTACTGATGGCAATCTGGCCACCGCCACTAATGCGATGAAAGCCGCCGCGTCTGGGCACCGGTTTATGGGGATCAACCAAGCGGGCCAAGTGGCACTGCTTACAACGCAAGGTAACCCTAATGGGCATGTGATCTTACGTGGTGGTAAGCAAACCAACTACGATTCAGTCTCCGTCGCCGAATGCGAGCAGCAAATGGAAGCTGCGGGACTCAACCCGTCCCTGATGGTGGATTGTAGCCACGCGAATTCACGTAAAGATTACCGCCGCCAGCCATTGGTGGCAGAAGATGTGATCCATCAAATCAAACAAGGTAACCGCTCTGTCATTGGTCTGATGATCGAAAGCCATCTTAACGCGGGTAACCAATCGGCGGATTTGTCTAAAGATGAGATGGAGTACGGTGTGTCGATCACGGACGCTTGCATTGATTGGGCGTCTACCGAACAATTGTTACGTCATGCTCACCAAGAGCTGGCAACCTCTCTTCAACAACGTACTCAACAGGACTAAACCATGGTGGCGGAACTCAGCCGACTGCGCGATCAAATAGACGATGTCGATAAACAAATGGTGAGCTTGCTCGCGCGCCGTTTAGAGCTGGTAGCAGAAGTGGGGGAGGTGAAAAGCCAGCATGGCTTGCCCATTTATGCACCGGACCGTGAGGCGGCGATGCTCGCTTCGCGTCGTCAAGAAGCACAGTCGCAAGGGGTGCCACCGGATTTAATTGAAGATGTGCTGCGTCGCACCATGCGTGAGTCTTACAGCAGTGAAAATGACTCTGGCTTTAAGTGTCTAAACCCAGATTTACGTCAGGTGGTGGTGATTGGGGGTAAAGGCCAGCTGGGTGGCTTATTTGCTCGCTTGTTCCGTTTGTCGGGTTATCAGGTTGCGGTGCTGGATAAAGAGGATTGGGAGCATGCCGATGCCCTGCTGGCCGATGCGGGGATGGTGGTGGTCTCGGTGCCGATTGACGTCACGGAAACGGTCATTAGTAAACTGACCCAGCTGCCAGACGATTGCTTATTGGTGGATCTCACTTCGGTGAAATCCGGTCCGCTACAAGCGATGTTATCCGTGCACTCCGGCCCAGTGGTTGGCCTGCACCCCATGTTTGGCCCAGATGTGGCCAGCCTTGCTAAACAGGTAATGGTGTATTGCGATGGCCGACAGCCTGAGGCATACCAATGGTTGCTAGAGCAGTTTCGTATTTGGGGCGCCGGGTTAAACCGGATCAGTGCCATTGAGCATGATGAAGGCATGACGCTGATCCAAGCACTACGTCACTTTACGTCGTTTGTTTACGGGGTCCATCTGGCAGAAGAAAACCCCAACCTCGACCAGCTTACTGCGCTAAGCTCACCGATTTATCGCTTAGAGCTTGCCATGGTGGGGCGCTTGTTCGCTCAAGATGCGGGGCTGTATGCGGATATTATTATGTCCTCACCGCAAAACTTGGCGATGATCAAGCGTTTTTACCAGCGTTTTGGCGAAGCGATTGATTTGCTTGAACAGCACGACAAAGCCACTTTTGTCGATGCGTTTGCGCAAGTGGAAAACTGGTTTGGCGATTATGCCTCTCGCTTTTTACAAGAAAGCCAAGGCTTATTGCGACAAGCCAACGACGCCACCCATCGAACCGCGACCTAGCTTATGTAAACCACTCCGATAATAGATGATAAATCTATACCGAAACCAGCCGCTTGGCTGGTTTTTTGATAGAGTAGAAATACCTTATCTGTCATAGATAGCAATGGAATAAAAATAATGAGGTCACTAGAGTGAGATCTTGATCCTAAAAAACATCATATCTTCAGTGAGGAGTGATTTTTCAATCGATTTTGTATTTATATATTGGTATACCCGTGATCATTGAAGATGCTTGATTTTACGTAGAAACAGGATCATGATTCCTACCTATGAAAGTGACTTTAACCAAACAGCAGAAGCTTGAA
>NZ_MUFR01000039.1:0-30613 GCF_001996185.1 Salinivibrio costicola subsp. alcaliphilus | reverse complement strand
GGCACCACCGATGTTAAAGTTCGCGTAGGTCGGCATAAGCGCCAACTCGATCGTACAAACTTGGTGTGATTTACGCCGCGCGCCATCCGACATTGAGGCCAACGATTAACCTCGATCGTGACAGACGGCCAGGTCGTTAATCTTTTCTAAGCTGCCTGTGCGGCAGTGAACCCGTCGCATCGGCACTACCGGCGCGGACAAGTTTTCTAAGCTGCCTGTGCGGCAGTGAACGTGCGCTTCTAGATATCGCTCTTTAACAATCATTTCTAAGCTGCCTGTGCGGCAGTGAACCGAGCTACGAGATAGAATCGCTTTCTTGTAGTTTTCTAAGCTGCCTGTGCGGCAGTGAACAAGGCGGAACGCCTGTTGAAAAGAAAACTAGATTTCTAAGCTGCCTGTGCGGCAGTGAACTTGGTATTGCGCTGGATTCCAGCCAGTTTTCTTTTCTAAGCTGCCTGTGCGGCAGTGAACACCAACGGCGCCTTGAATTTAATGCGCGAGATTTTCTAAGCTGCCTGTGCGGCAGTGAACCGGCAACTGTCAGCGTGATTTTAATTTCCTTCTTTCTAAGCTGCCTGTGCGGCAGTGAACATCTAATGCAAGCGAAGCTTCAGATAACATGATTTCTAAGCTGCCTGTGCGGCAGTGAACACGACCAAGGCCAGCGCGTTCGCATGTAGCTATTTCTAAGCTGCCTGTGCGGCAGTGAACGATCACGTTCGGTGACTTCAACAAGCTTCCGTTTTCTAAGCTGCCTGTGCGGCAGTGAACCACAAGCGATCAAGGAAATCGCGGGTTGCACCTTTCTAAGCTGCCTGTGCGGCAGTGAACGGCCATTTTCGATTCGCGTCGAGCGCGTGACCTTTCTAAGCTGCCTGTGCGGCAGTGAACAGTGGCGCAAAAGACAGCGGCCTTTTTTCGGTTTTCTAAGCTGCCTGTGCGGCAGTGAACTATAGAATAACGAAATAATAGCCTGTGACAACAGGCCGTTAGGATAAAAATCGTTTTTTACCCTTATTAAAAACGCCCAGTCGTAACTGACTGTATTCGCTATTTATTTCTAAATATCCCAAAAACAAGGGTAAAAGCATTGCTCAGTCTGAGGGCTCACGCTGATCGGTCTTTCATGCTCTACGCGTACTGTTTGCCACTAGATCAAGGAGACCGATATGGCATTGAACGAGCAACCGGCAGACATTGACCGGATCATTGAAATGGCGTGGGAAGATAGAACCCCGTTTGAGGCGATTGAGACGCTGTATGGCTTGCGTCAGGATGACGTCATCGCTTTGATGCGGCGTGAGTTAAAACCACGCAGCTTTAAGGTATGGCGTGAGCGGACGCGCGGGCGTAAAACCAAGCATCAGGCCCTACGTTCAGAGCACGTCTTACGTAGCCATTGCAAGACGCAATACAAAATAAAATCCGCCAAAAAGTGATAGGTTTAGCGATAGATCGTGTTTTGTGAATAACGTGGATGCGTTAATTGGGCGTCTCCGAAACGTTACGGGAAGGTGACAGCCAATTTGTCACTTTCTTATAACACGAGGCCTGCGTGCCAAACCTCATAAAACACTCAGTTAAGATCTTAAATATCAGTCAGTTAAAAAGTTAAACACCGACTAATCCAACCAGTTATCCACAGTTTCTGTTGATAGTAAATGCACAACATAAAACTTATTTAAAACATATAAATCATGAATTTACCGAGGCAAAAAGGTTTTTTATAGAAATTTCTTGACGACGCTGAGGATAAGGAAGCAATCCATCCTTTAGTTTAACCATCGACGCGCAACTTCCATCAACAACTTATCTTTATAGGGATGAGCAAGTAACGTTATCCCATAGGGCACGTTATCGTGAGTGAATAAAGGCATTGTTAGTTGTGGTAATCCACACACATCGGCTAACGCCATAAGACGGCGCTGGGCGAGATTAAAGGTATCACTGGCGGGTTGGTCTGCATCACGGGGCAAAATCGCGCCTGGTGTTGAAGGCATAATCAATACCTTGTCACTCGGCCACATGGCGGTAATGGTATCGCGTAGCTGCTTGCGCGTTTTCTTGGCCTGATAATGGGCTTTGTAATCCACTTCCCGCAGCCGTTCAAGGTAGCCTTGGGTTGAGGTAGGTAAGTCGAGTTCGGCACTGTCTAGCCAAGCTTGATACATCAGTAAAAATTCTTGACTGGCAATCGCAACTTGGGTTTTCTCTACCCGAGTAAGCACTAATTTATTCATCGCTAAGGTGGTTTCTTGGGGAAGGTGAAGCTGTTCGAGGTGTTGATAGACCTGCTTCATCGCCTCATCCGAGTAAAACAAGGCAAAAATTGGCTCAGCAATGACCACACCTTGAATATTGGTGACCGCGGTTGAGGGCTTTGCCACCAGCTCTTGAAACTGGCTTAAATCTCCGAGACTCGCACTGCACACGCCAATATTATCAAAGGTATCAGCCATGGCGATTATCCCGGTAGTATCGACCAAACCAGGCGTGGGCCGATAGCCATAGAGGCCGCAATGCGCGGCGGGGATCCGCACGCCCCCGAACGCATCATTGCCTAAACCCAGATCCGCCAGTTTTTTCGCCACTGCGACTGCGATACCGGCATTGGCACCACCCACACGGCATTGACGATAGTGGGGGTTGCGAAGTTCGGCATAAAAAGGATTGAATCCGGTGATACTAAAGCCGAGCGGATCGATTTGCACCTGGCCGATCACACTGGCACCCTGCGCCATCATCGTTTTCACCACGCCCGCATCTTGGCTTGCGGCTGTGCGCGTTTCCGACCAAGCCGGAATGCCTATCCCTGACACACACGCTTCGAGCGATACCGAATGCGACACCGCTATCTTGTGGCGCCGAAATACGCCGCTTGCACTGTCTTGCCGCGGTGGCTCAAATTGGTGCGCGAACATAGCTTGATCGAGCATAGTGACTGGCCTCAAATAAGTGTTATTGCTTACTGATCAGTGTAATACATTCAGGCGATACTGAGTTGAAATTCCTTCTATCTGACGGTTGCCATCTTTAACCGTGAACACTCGCGGTAACGCTGCCTACTCACGGTTCACCGCAGTAAGATCCGATGTTTGTCGGCACGATTGTTCAAACGCCCTTAACTTCGGGGTCAGATCAGCACTCACAAAGGTGTCGTCGAATATTTGTACCTTACGTGCTAATTGCCAACTATCGATAGATGCCCCTTGGCCATAAGGAATCGCATACACATGAAAATGCTGCCGCTGCGCGACGTAATCGAGATTAGGTGGCACGCGCAACGGTTGATAACTGCGGTTCAAATAGATGTAAAAATCACCCACGCAATTTGCCACTATGTATGAGCCTTGTTGACTACGTAGCGCGAGATACGGCTGGGCGATATCAGTATATTGATTGATATGCCATTTTTCTGCCGTCGGGTTGAGTTCAATCATCGGTGCGGCCGGTAAACTCGGTGGCGGTGCTGCGGGCGACTGAGTGGCGGCAACAGTATCAACCGGCTCAGAGGCTGGTGGCTTGGGATTAATGATACGTACACGTTGCGCGGTATCAGGCTGGCTGTCACCGATAAGTGGAGCAAGCCACCGTTGCCATTGCCCAATAGGCACCATTACCAGCGCAATGGCGCACCATGAGGCCAATACCCAACGCCAAGCCAGCCCAGGTTTGGCCGGTTTTAAAGTGACTGGAGTGGCTTTATGCGTCAGCTCCGTTTCTAGCTGTTCCACGCGCGTTAACGCATCTTTAAGCTCGCGGTTGCGTTGTGTGGCCTCTTTTTTTTCTTTGTCGTGCTCACGTGTCAGGCGCGCATGTTGTCCGTCTAATGATTGGTGCTGACGCTCAAGTTTTTGGTACTGCTCTCGCCACTGGCGGTTATCAAACTCAAGTTTGGCAATTTTAGCCGTGAGGTGTGCCGGAATTTGTTGGCCGGCCTGACGAGATTTGAGGGTGCGGTTTTCTTGCTGCAACACCGCTAACTCTTTTTGCAGGCGTGCAACCTGGCTGCGTAACGCCGCCTGACTTCCCTCGTTTTGCGTTTGCCCTAAAGCGCTATCGTCGCCCTTCCCTAGTTTAACGGCCTGGTATGCTTCACTGACCAGCTGCATCAACCCAGTGCTGCCACCTTTATCCGGATGCACACGGCTAGAAAGTCGCTTATGGCGTTGTTTAACCTGCGCGGCCGTTTCGCCGGCATTCACGCCTAAAAGTTCGTTCCAAGTGGTCATGCTAGGGCTCGTTGAGTCAGTGGTTACCGATTAATGGTAATAATAATATCGGCCAATGTCTTATAACATTGAGCCACCTCGTTTAAAAACGGGCGTTAATCAGTGCAAGACACACTTAGGCAACTGACACATATCACGCGGCATCTATAGCTAGTAGAACCTTCTATAAAGCGATAATTTTTACCTTTTCAGAAGAACAATGCCCTGTTCACTTAATTTTGCATTGCATTCATATTTCTGTGATCTATCATACTTTCCGTCATAACGACGTTCCGATGAAGACAGCAGGAGAGAGATGGCAAATGCCATCCGCCGAAGAAGTAAATCTTTCAGGCACTTAATTGTATGGACTGCTGTTGGAGGAAACTCTGGAGAGACCCGTTAATTCGGGCGCCGAAGGAGCAAGCTTGTTTTCAAGTGAAACTCTCAGGCAAAAGGACAGAGGAGATACCCACCCCAATATGTAGCACTTTTGTTAATATTAGTGTGGTCTATCTTCTCCTTTGATGTTTAAAGGGGGATTAATGCCATTTTTTTCACAACTACCCGATATACCCGCGCTTCTCGCCACCGTTGACGGCTGGATTTGGGGCCCACCGCTTTTATTGTTATTAACCGGTACCGGGCTCTTTTTTACCGTTCGCTTGGGCTTGCTCCAACTCCGCCGTTTACCCTTTGCGCTCAAGCAAATATTTAAACCTTCTGATGCCACCAGCCAAGGCGATGTCTCTGGTTTTGCCGCGCTATGTACCGCATTATCTGCCACCATTGGTACCGGTAATATTATCGGGGTTGCCACAGCAATTTCGTTAGGGGGCCCAGGCGCACTATTTTGGATGTGGTTAGCCGCTTTTTTAGGGATGGCGACCAAATACGCTGAGTGTTTACTGGCGGTGAAATACCGCGAAACCGATCATAAAGGTAATATGCTTGGCGGGCCGATGATGTACCTATCCAAAGGCGCCGGCAAGCCGATATTAGCCAAATTATTTGCCCTATTCGGCATCGGCGTGGCTTGTTTTGGTATTGGCACTTTCCCACAGGTGAACGCCATTAGTAGCGCCGCGACCCATTTGTTTAATATTCCCACCGTTGCCGTCGCTGCTATCCTTACGGTGCTAGTGGCGTTAGTGACTATCGGGGGCGTGAAATCTATCTCGGCCGTCGCCGCCAAAATCGTTCCTGTGATGGCCGTATTATACGTCGCTGCCTGCTTGTGGGTACTCGGCGCCAATATATCCCAATTACCCCATGCGGTTGGCCTGGTGTTTGAGTCCGCGTTTAACGGCATGGCAGCCACCGGCGGCTTTGCTGGGGCCGGTATGATGCTCGCCATTCAATCAGGGATTGCCCGTGGTGTGTTCTCTAACGAGTCTGGCCTAGGGAGTGCCCCCATTGCCGCGGCGGCCGCTAAAACCGACTCTTGCGTTGAGCAAGGGTTGGTATCAATGACAGGCACCTTTATCGATACCTTGGTGATTTGTACCATGACAGGGTTAACGTTAATTTTAACGCAATCATGGTCAGGCGAATTAGCGGGAGCAGCAATGACATCGCATGCCTTTGCCGTGGGCATGGAGAGCAGCATTGGCCCTATGTTAGTAAATATCGGCCTACTCTTTTTCGCCTTCACGACGATTTTAGGCTGGCACTACTATGGCGAGCGCTGCGTCGCGTACTTGTTTGGCAAAAAAGCGATTTATATCTATAAACTATTCTTTATCGGCTTGATTGCATCCGGTGCCTTTATTCAACTGAATACGATCTGGATTCTTGCCGATATTGTTAATGGCTTAATGGCGGTCCCCAACCTCATCGGTTTGTTACTGCTGCGTAAAGTCGTGATTGAAGAGACCCAAGCGTATTTTTCGTCACAAGACAGTGACCAGGCCAGCGAGATAGCGCAACCCTGTTCACAATCATCATGATCGCGTGCCAGTTACTTTGTACAAAAAAAGCCGGTTCATAGACTGAACCGGCTTGTTGTGCATATGTGGGGCGAGGGGGATTAAGCGTATTGACGCTCAGCTTCCTCAATCCCTAACTTACCAAGAATTGCTTGAGGATTGATAAAGTGATTCACCCGCACCTCGTGCTCTACCTTGTCACCCACCGCGACGAATTCATAGTTCAGTGATTGCGTGGCTTGCTTATCCCATACACCATCACCGAAATAGATTCGACGATCAAAATACACACCGTAATCTTGTTTGGCTCGAAATGCCGCCAACGCCATGACTTCACTCCGGCTCATGGCATCGGAGCAAGATGAAAATACAATGCCGTCGATATTAAAACCTGCCGCTTTTAACTTCATCCGTGCGGTTTCTTCCCACCCGCCGGTGGCAATGGCTAATTCAACCGAGGGCACATGGCGCATGTGTTCTACAAATTCCACCGCGCCGGGAATTGGCGCTAAGCCTTTCTCTGCAATCCTAACCGCCAATTTTTGCCTAAACACCCGTTTGATCTCTCTAAACAGCCTGATCTTGTCATGGTTGAGTCCATGGGTGTCGATTAACTCTTCGATGATCCCCGCATCGGTCACATTGGTGTAGCTTCCCCAATTATCTGGAACCGCTAAACCTGTGACTTCATCAATCGCCTGGCTGAAACACTCGTGGTCCATTTGGCAGCTGTCTACCAGCGTACCGTCCACGTCTAACATAAATAAGTTTTTCACGCACATTTCCTCAAACCCCGTTGTGTCCCACAAGTGACCGACTTGTGATTTGATCGGGCGCTTTGCCGTTCTTGATCTTCGTTTTTTATCAACACAACGAGCATTATAACATTTTTTTTACATTCTGGACGACTATCGGGCGACATCATACGCCCCTATTCACTCAGCGCAACGCTACCGTGAGAAATAACCGGGCCCAACAAAAATTTTGAACAAGTTTAACGAATTTATACGCTGGTTTTACCGTGTCGTTTCTCTACACTCTAACGTGTGCTGACTCACGCCAACCCATTTTAAGGAGAAATATATGAAAGCGCTGGTCTTAAAATCAAGCATTCTCGGCCCCTACTCTAGCTCAAACGCAGTCATTGACAGTGTAGTGGATTCCCTGTCTCCAGAAACGCTGATTGAGCGAGATCTGGCGGCGACTCCTTTGCCTACGCTAACAGGAAATAACGTCGGTGGTTTGCGTGGCGCAGACGAGCTCACTGAGCCGCAACAACAGGTGCAACAAGCATCGGACCAACTGATTGAAGAAATACAACAAAGCGATACCCTAGTGATCGCGGCACCTATGTATAACTTTACCATCCCCGTGCAGCTAAAAGCATGGATTGATCTGGTTGCCCGTGCAGGGATAACGTTCCGCTATACCGAAAACGGGCCTGAAGGCCTGCTAACCGGTAAGCGCGCCATTGTGGTCACCACACGAGGGGGGATGCATAAAGGAGGAGACACGGATCATGTCACCGGATATATGCAAACGGTGCTTGGCTTTATTGGGATCACAGATGTTGAGTTTGTCTATGCAGAAGGCCTCGCTATGGGCGAAGAAAGCGCAACAAAAGCCATCGACGAGGCGAAGCAAACACTGAAGCGCCTTACCTCTTAATGCGTCTTTGTTTGTAAATGATCGATCAGAGCCTGCCTCGTTGCAGGCTTTGATGCATTTGATCTTATCACCGACAGGATTGGTGATACGTCCTGCCAGTGTTACCATGAGCACTTATCGCAGGGTATTAACTCTGCTTTCTTTTGTTTGATCAAATTGGATTCGATTGTGACAGACGCGGACCAGCCAACCTTTTTTATTTACGACTTTGAGACGTTCGGTACCCATCCGGGTAAAGACAGGCCTTGCCAATTTGCTGGCGTTCGCACCGACAGTGATTTTAATATTCTTGGCGAGCCTCTGGTGCTATTTTGTCAGCCCCCCAATGATTACTTGCCGGCCCCAGAAGCTTGTTTGGTCACAGGCATTACCCCGCAACTCGCACTGAAAAAAGGGCTGCCCGAACCCGAGTTTATTGCCCAAATCCATGCGGCTCTGTCCCAACCGAACACCTGTGTAATTGGTTATAACAATGTTCGGTTTGATGACGAAGTGACACGGTATACCTTATATCGTAACTTTTTTGACCCATATGGGTGGAGCTGGCAAAACGGAAACTCGCGCTGGGATTTACTCGATGTGATGCGCGCCTGTTATGCGTTGCGGCCTGAAGGGATTGAATGGCCACATGACGAAAATGGTAAGCCCAGTTTTAAGTTAGAAAACTTATCCGTCGCCAATGGCATTGAACACAGTGATGCGCATGACGCCATGGCGGATGTGCACGCGACCATTGAGTTAGCGAAAAAAGTGAAAGCCGCGCAACCTCGGTTGTTTGATTACCTTCTCACTCACCGCCATAAGAATAAAATTAAGCACCTGATTGACGTGGTCAACATGACACCACTGGTACATGTCTCAGGTATGTTTGGCACCGAGCGAGGCAACACCAGTTGGGTTGTGCCAGTGGCATGGCATCCTGACAACCCCAATGCCGTGATCACTGTTGATCTTGCCCGCGATCCTTCACCTTTATTCGCGCTTGATGCCGATGCCCTCCGTGAGCGTTTATATACTCCTCGGCAAGCATTGAGTGACGACCAATTGCCGGCACCATTAAAGCTTATCCATATCAATAAATGCCCGGTATTAGCCGATGCCAAAGTACTTCGTCCTGACGATGCCGCGCGTCTTGGCGTGGATAGAGAAGCATGTCTTCAACATCTTAAAGCACTAAAGGCGGCGCCCGAAATCCGAGAGAAGCTGGTGGCTGTCTTCGCGCAATCCAAGCCCTTTGACAATCAAGATGTTGATAACGCACTGTATGCTGGCTTTTTTTCAAAAAGTGATCGCAGCGCGATGGACATTATCCGCGCGCAAGATCCAGAAAACCTTGCCGGGATTGACTTGAGTGTCGACGATTGGCGCATCAAACCTCTGTTGTTTCGTTATCGTGCCCGCAACTATCCGTGGACACTTACTGACGATGAACAAAAACAGTGGTTTATGCACCGCCGCGATTATTTTGAAACACACCTTCCCACGTACATGGACAACCTACAGCAACTGGCGGATCATCATCAGGCGGATGACCACAAGGTCCGTATCTTAAAAGCGGTTTACCATTACGTCGAATCATTAGTCGGTTAGCCTCGATATACGATGTCGTGTTTTTCGATAGGTTCAACAACCGTTATGGCGCCATAGCGGTTGTGCTTTTTTTAATCTATTGTTATTCCTTATAAAATCAGAAAATTCAACATCATGCCTGCATAACTAGACCCAAAAAAGACATGCTAACGAGTTGCAGTTCTGTGATTTGAGTCCACACTTTTATAAAAGCTGTCGTTTGGAGTGGGCTTGATGATGACAACAAAAGTAAATACACGCTGTTACCGTTTTCCTGAAGTAGATTTTGAGCCAGAGAGCCGCACACTGTATTGGACGGATCAGGCAATCACGGTTTTGTCGTATGAAGAATCACGAATGCTCGAAATGCTTTGTTATTACGCAGGCGAGGTGTTGTCAAGTCGCACCTTGTTTAAACAAGTCGCATTACCCGACAGTTCTTTTGCGCAACACCAAAGTGTGGTCACTTCGCTCATGGCTAAGTCTTACCGCAACGGTAAAAAGTGCTTGCCCTTTGACGTGGTTGGCGAGTTTGGTTTTCGTGTTGCTTTACCCCAACAAACCTTTGCGCAACGGCCAACCACGCCGGCGGAAAATCAACCTGATCTCACCCCACCTCCGGCAACGCAATCCCCGGCATTAGGGGATCCCTCTTTTAGCATTACAAAACCGCTTATTGTGTTGATTGCGACCGCGAGCCTCATTATTGGCATTACTGCGTTATTAACGCAGTAGCTGTTCGTCGACGCGAAATCCGAGTACTTTCGAGCTCACACTCACACTATTCGCGTTGTGAGCTCAGATCGTTGATGTTTTATCTGACTTTGTCTTATCTCTAATGATCGTGGATCCGGTGACCTTCGCGCTGGCAACATTGGCTTTTGCAGCGTTAGCGTTGGCAAAATTAGAAGGCGAAAAAACATTGATGTCACTCTAACTTTCAGCAACGAAATCGGTCTTGCATATTATGCGTGACTCTAATCACATAATTATCAGAGATGCTTCCCTACACTGAGCCTCCGTTAATGACTAAGAAGTGATGCTATGCGAACTGCACTAACCGATGCACTGACACAATTGCCCGACGCATTACAACGCGTTGTCTCTGATTGGATAACTAACACACACTTTGGTGCGACATTTTCACCAGAGCAAGTGGCGCAAATGGAAGCCGAAAGTGACCTATCTGGCGCCGCATTGCGTCTTACTCTATTGCCAATAGCGGCGGCTTATGCGGTGACTCCGATATCAACGTTTAACGTTGGCGCCATCGTTCGTGGCGAAGATGGCACCCTATACTTGGGAGCCAATATTGAGTTCACAGGGGTGCAACTGGGCCAAACCATTCACGCCGAGCAATGCGCGATTGCCCATGCGTGGACCAAAGGGGCAACTCGCTTAACCGATATCACGATCAACTACAGCCCATGTGGTCATTGTCGTCAGTTTATGAATGAGCTAAACGGTGCAGAATCACTCACCATTCAGCTACCAAAAACGGATCCCAAACCGTTACATGCGTATTTACCTGATTCCTTTGGTCCTGCCGATTTAGGGGTTGAATCACGTTTATTAACTGACGCGCCACACCAGTTACCCACAGACGATATTGATATTCCACTACTCAAAGCTGCCGCCGATGCAGCGAACCGAAGTCATGCACCGTATTCGGGTAACTACAGCGGCGTGGCCGTTGAAACATCTGATGGGGCGGTTTTCTCTGGGATGTATGCCGAAAATGCAGCGTTTAACCCGAGTTTACCCCCGCTTCAAGTGGCGCTCATTGCGACCAATATGGCCGGCTATCACTGGGACGACATTCGGTCGGTGGCGCTGGCCGAGATGACAAACAGTACGGTGAGCCATCTGACCGATACCCAAGCCACATTGGACGCGATGGATCCTGATATTCCTTTCGTCTATTCGACCCTTTCAACTTAACCACATGATACGCTTGGCCTCAGCGGGGATTTCTGATCGCTCTGAGGCCTAATTTGCGCTACTATCCGTACGTCTTTTTTCGGATTGTCACGGTAATGAAACAAGTTCATCATCCCCTCCAAGGCGCGGCCTGGATGCTCACTGCAGGCTTATGCTTCGCATTAGTCAACAGCCTTTCTCAATATGTTAGCTTCAAGTTGGGCTTGCCTTCGACGACCGTTGCTTTTATTCAATATGCCATTGCCTTAGTGGCCATGATCCCCTGGTTAAAGCAACTGGGGATTCGTCAATCTTTAAAAACCCAGCACCTTGGGCAACATTGTTTGCGGGTGTTTATTTCTGTTATTGGGATCCAACTTTGGCTATGGGCGCTCGCTTATCCGGTTCCCATTTGGCAAGGCATAGCCCTACTAATGACATCACCGCTGTTTGCAACCATAGGATCGGGGCTATTTCTTCGTGAACGGGTTGGTATTGCACGTAGCTTGGCCACACTTGCGGGTTTTTGTGGCGCGATGATTATCCTAGAACCTTGGTCAAATGGTTTTACATGGGCAACGTTACTGCCGATAGGCGCCGCTTTCTTTTGGGCGACCTATTCATTAATGGTGAAACGGTTATCAGCCTACGATCCACCGACCACGATGGTCGTTTACCTCCTTTTGTTGATCACCCCATTTAATCTACTCTTGGCCGTGCCTGACTGGACACTGCCGTCATCTGCAATGGCATGGTGGATGCTGTTCGGTGCTGGAATGCTCACCGCACTCGCACAGTGGGCAATAGCCAAAGCCTATGCCGCGTCAGATGCCTCGTTTGTTCAGCCGTTTGATCACGCTAAACTGCCGCTGAACGTCCTCTTTGGTTGGCTGGTATTCAGCTGGGTTCCACCTGGCCGGCTATGGCTCGGCGCAGGAATTATTATCGCAGCCGTTTTCTTTATTACCCACTGGGAATCACGACAGTCTAATCAACCTCGAGTCAAAACCGTCTAGCGCAAAACGGCGCTATCCGAGCATGGCTCTACCAAACCGAGCACTAAGCGTTGGCTTTTATCAACCAGACTTGCTCACCTCGGTCACCCTCTGGCTCGGTTTGCGTCTCTAACAACCTAATATCGAGCCCTGAAAACACCTCTTCCACTATTGACGTATCGATGGAAAACGGCGGATTATCATCGGCCTGCGGATAAAACAAGGTGATCAGTAATAGGCGGCCTCCCGGCGCTAAAAGATCACGCACACGATGCACATACTGATCCCGCATCGACGGTGGCATCGCCACCAAAGCGGCACGATCGTAGATCAGCGAAGTCGGGCTCAAACGTGCAGTAAAAAAGTCACCACTGATCAACTCCAACTCATCGAAACAATAATGTGTATGACCCGACGGCGCACGGTGAACTTGCGGGGTATACAGGTTTTCTGAAAAAAAGGCCCGTACCGCGATATCACTTAGTTCTACACCAATCACATGTTCGTGTTTTTCCGCAAGCCAGTTTAAATCGATGGATTTGCCACACAAAGGCACCAGTACTGTCTCATCTGGCATTGGACAAAGTGTTGACCAGTAACGCATAAGCATTGGGTGCACACTGTCCCGATGAAACCCTATTTGATTTTCAGCCCAACGCTGATGCCAAAATTCTTGTTCCATGGTTTCTCCGAGAAGATGAAAAGCGGCCAGTTTAGCAAGTTATTAAATCAATCTCATTAGCAATTGCTTAAAAACGGGTGGAAATTGTTCACGATCTTGATCACAAATTAGTCAACGAGTAACTTGCGAGGCAGTCCACAAACAAGTACTGTTTATACATACAGTAATGATCATATATACAGGTGCTTTATGTACGCGATGTCTAATGAGTCAAATCAAGCAACGACGCAAACGTCAGTACAGATGCGTGACGGAAGCTATTATTCCTCTGCGTTGAACGCACAGACAGCCATCAATGCCCATTGGCTGTCGATGTTACAGGCGCTAGCATTCAAAGCACGACAGCAAAAGTGGATCACGATCATTAATCCACCCCGCTCATTGAACGCCGAGCAGCTTAGTCATTGGGGAATTAATACCAATCAGGTAAGGATGATTTATCGTCGGCATGGGTTTGACGATGAAGCACTGATTGACGCCGCAATGGCCGCAGATACGTCATGTGCGATCATTGCGTTTACACCCACATTGACACGTTTAACCTGTTACGAACACAATCAGCAGTGGATTGCACGCGTCGATCCAACATTGGCACAACGTCATTAGTACGCGCTTCAGTGCAGGCAAGTATCCGCGTCAGAGATGAAAGTAAATCTAACCCACTCGCGGTTTTCATTACTGTATTCAAGCTGTGCGCCTGTTTGGTGGCTTATCGACTCCATTTGCCGATACTCTAAAGCATAAGGCATCAATACAGTGAGTTCTTTAATTCCTTGCGCACGAGCCAAACCGGCCAGTTGAACCAAATTAGATGCATCGGTATGACGCACTGACATCACACGCGCGGCGTCTTGCTGTAGGCGCTCTTGAGCGGTTAGTGGTGATTGATCGCCACCCGCTTGATACTCAAGCACAGTATTAAACATGGGCAACAAGCTTCGGAAAATATCGAAAAAAGTCCAATTGGGCTGCTGACTTTCACACAAAAAATGTGTGTAATCGAAAACAACCTCTGTGGGTGTTTTCAGCTGGGTTGACAGCGCATCCATGGCTTACCTCCAGACTAAAACCTAAGCGGATACACCCACTATAAGCAGTTTTAAACATATGTCTGGAAGATTATACAGTATTTTGCGCTCGATCATGCTTTATACACGTAACACGATTATTTCGAAAAGCTTTTTTAACACAAAGAAAACAAATAGTTGAAAAGAAACCGATTTTCTTAGCATGTGCAAAATGAAGTAACTGAGAGGCGGTGTTATCGAACACCCGCTTAAGTACAAAGACAAATCATGCGACTTAAGCGGATGAGCAAACACTGATCAAGATGCTTTGTAAATCACCTTGTTGGCGGCCATTTGAACACGCTCGACTGCGCCCTCTTCGGTCAATTTTTTCAACGCACCTGTCGCCCAAGAAGCGGCTTTACTGTCTTCTTGTCCTGCAGCCAGACCAATGCCTTTCGGGTTGATCCCTTCAGGATTGGCTTTAACGATGTCTAATACTTGCTGCTGCTTAGGGGTGAATGACGAAACGGTATCCACAACGGGCGCTTTTGCTGCAGAGTCTACCGCCGGTTTAGCCGCTACCGCGGGTTTCGCTTTTACGGGACGTTGACGCGCTGGCGACGATGCCTTAACACGCTTGTTGAGTTTACCTTGTACTTTACGTTTGTGAGAAATTTTCATTCAATCATCCTACTCCGACGCACTACGTTCAGGCTCGCTGAAAGCAGCGGGTGAAAAACAAAGCGCGTGTTATACCAAATTTCAGCTCACTTTTGTAGGTAAGCGTCCCTTAGTCGGTGCAAAGTTCGTGACATTCAGCGACAAATGTTTACCTATTCGGTGTTTTTTAGGCAAACTAATCAGACACTTTCATCGTACACTTACAAGGTAAATCGTGGCTAAACGCTTGTACTCGCCGCTTTATCTATGGCGTGGAATGGAAGATTATGGATGCACTCAAGACAATAAAAATCTACCCGCCCCAATTTGAAGCGGCGCGATGGAGCATGCTAATCGCAATGGTTGTCGCATTTGCATTGGTATGCTTTTTTTTAATCCAACCCTCCTTGTCACTTGGGCAAGGCATTATCGGCCTGATCGCTATCGGCGCAATTTTATATGCCATACATAAACTTCTGCAGCGCGTACAACTGTCGTTTTCGCTCTCATTTATGCATATACAGCATCACAGCTTTCGTGGCGGTTGGGCACTCAAATGGCGCCATATTGACACGATAGGGATCCCTCAAATCTATCCGCAAAGTCTTGGCGAGCCACTGCCTTGGATGGGGATTAAAATCAAACACTATGATGCATTATTAGATGGTATTAGCTTGAGAATGGTGACTCATATCATCATGACTCAACGGGCATTACTGATTACAGCTTACCGTCGTGCGGGAAGCAAACCCAGTAAGCCATTGGAAGATATGATGTTTGATGACACCCCATATCGTGGTGCCAATGGTGTGCTTTATAAAGGTCTGATGGCGATGTTGGCCAATCGTATGCGATATATGCGCGAATTGTTAGGTTATGACATTTTTATCAGCGAAGACTTACTCGATCGCCCCCTAGAAGACTTTATCGGGGTGACAAGACGCTATCTGGCTGCTGCCAGTACGCAATAATGGTCTTGGGACAAATAGGCTCTTCTAAACAAAACAAACAGGCTCTAAACAAACAAGCTGGCCCGTACTCTGAGTACAAGCCAGTTTAGTGACAAGCGTTAGAAAGCACCGGTAAGAAAAGGATTAGTTTTACGCTCATAGCCCAGCGTTGACGTGGGTCCGTGGCCGGGAATAAAAGTCACATCATCTCCCACCGGAAGCAGCGTGTTCTTGATGGCGTCAATCAAGGTCGCGTGATCGCCTTTTGGAAAGTCGGTACGGCCAATACCACCGTTAAATAACACATCGCCTACCCATGCGGTACGGCTTTCTTCATCCACAAAGACAATATGTCCTGGCGTATGCCCGGGGGTAAATAAGACCGACAAAGTATGCTTGCCGACGGTGACCGTATCACCTTGCACTAACCACTGATCCGGCTCGAACGGCTCGGCGTGGGCAAAACCAAACATTTGTGCCTGTGCCGGTAAGGCTTGTAACCAAAATGCATCTTCTTTGTGCGGACCAATCACCGGAATATCAAGCGCGTTAGCCAATTCTACTGTGCCACCCACGTGATCTAAATGGCCGTGAGTAAGAAGGATTTTCGTCACGGTGACATTGAGTGAATGAATCACTTGGCGAATTTTAGCCACGTCACCACCTGGGTCGACGATCGCTGCGTCTTGAGTTTGATCGCACCAAATAATCGAGCAGTTTTGTTGAAATGCCGTGACCGGCACAATCTCATAATGCAACGCCATACAGTTAGCCTTCCTTTTGTATAAGTGCGGTAGCCGCCGATAACGACGTAAATACGGGCCTCACTATGCCATGCTGTCATCAGTTTGCAACTGTGCTGCCAAGGAGATGTCACCTTCACGCTCTAGGCTGAGATAAGGATACCCGGATACCTTTCAGGTACGCTTTATTGTATGCAGGGCTGCTTATGTTAGATATTGATAAAGTATTATCGTCGCATTACCCCCGGTTAGAACAGCGCGGTTGGCTCATGCGCCCCGTCAGTAAAACGCTAAAGCGTTTACTTCATGAGCAGGAGTTTCAAGCGTTTGCTGAACGCTACCCGCATCTACAAGGATTCGAGTTTGTTGAACAGGTGCTGGATTATTTTAACTTTAGCTATCGGGTCAGCGATAGAGAAAAAGAGCGGATCCCGGAATCTGGACGGGTGGTGATTATCGCCAATCATCCAATCGGATCACTGGATGGCTTGGCGCTGCTTAAACTCGTACGCTCAGTGCGTCCAGACGTTAAAGTTATTGCCAATGAATTACTCATGCAAGTCGGCCCACTTCACAGTTGTCTGTTGCCAGTCAACAATATGGGAGGCCGAACGCCTAAACAAAATCTACAACAAATCACACAGTGGCTAGAGCGTGATGGCGCTTTGATTATCTTTCCAGCCGGTGAGGTTTCGCGCGTCGCACCAACAGGAATTCGAGACGGTGTTTGGCACTCTGGCTTCTTACGTATGGCGAGTAAATCAAACGCCCCTATTTTGCCGATTCATGTCGACGGGCGAAATTCTGCCCGTTTTTATGGTGCGTCAATGGTCTATAAACCTTTGTCGACTTTGTTACTGGTTGAAGAGATGTTTCGACAAGAGAACAACACCATCGCCTTCACCGTGGGCGAAATGATCCCACACCACAGTTACAGTGCCAGCGCGAACCTTCCGGTAAAAACACGGGTTAAACTCTTTCGTAAACACCTCTACCGGATCGCCAAGCGTAAGCAAGGCTTATTTCCCACCGAAACTGCGATTGCCTCACCGGAGCCACGACTGGCGCTCAAGCATGCAATTGCACTCGGCGAGCAACTCGGACAGACACCCGATGGTAAACTCATTTATTTACTCGACTATCAAGCCGATTCGCCGGTGATGCGCGAAATAGGCCGTTTACGTGAGGTCGCGTTCCGCGCTGTTGGGGAAGGCACCGGACAGCGGCGTGATCTTGATAAATACGACCAATACTATTGGCATTTGGTCTTGTGGGATCCGATTGAGCTCGATATCGTCGGTGCATACCGCTTATGTGATACCCAAGCCACTCTCGCTCATCAAGGGCTTGGAGGAATCTATAGCGCAAGCTTGTTCGATTATGAACAAGGGATGCAGCCTTTTCTTGACCAAGGCTTAGAGCTAGGCCGTAGTTTTGTTCAGCCCAAATATTGGGGAAAACGAAGCCTGGATTATTTATGGTTAGGCATTGGCGCCCTACTCGCTAATCGCCCACAGTACCGTTATTTATTCGGGCCTGTCACTATCAGCAACGCGATGCCACAACCCGCTAAAGAGCTACTGATCTTCTTTTATCGCACCTACTTTCGTGGCGACAACCGCTGTGCGCGATCGAAACGACCGTATCAACTCGCCGAAAGTAAACAAAGCGAGTTGCTCGACCACTTTTGTGGCAACGACTATGCGCGCGATCTGAAAAAGCTAAAAATGTTACTCGATCACCTTGGCGTCGGGATCCCAACGCTTTATAAGCAGTACAGTGAGCTATGTGAGCCTGGCGGCGTACAATTCTTAGACTTTGGCGTTGATCCTGATTTCGCCGACTGCATTGATGGACTGGTTTTAGTCGACCTCAAGCGTTTAAAACCCAAACGCTACCAACGCTATATTGCGCCACATCTAACCACTCCCCCAACCTCCACTTGTGACTAAACCTCGCTGTGAATAAGCGTCGCGGTGAACAAACAAAGCCCCGCGCTATCTGTCTTGATGGCGCGGGGCTATGACTGTCAACTCTTGTGATCGTGATTGAGACTACTGTGACCGTGATGAGGATATATCACGTTGCTGGGTTAAGTAGCTCGGCTCCTGAGTGGTGATTTGACGTTCGGCATGGCTATCATAGGCATATACATCATCACGAAACGCGAGCTTGCCGTCTTCAGTAACCCATGCTGTTTGGTAAATGGTTTGCACGGAAAGGCGCGTTTGCAACGACACCCACTTAGTTTGTGTTTTATCCAAATACCCTTGGTAGCTAGCCAACTGTTTCCCGGACAAATCCAGCACCAAATCCGCCAACTGCTCGGCCTGCTCCACCCGAATACACCCAGAACTAAACGCGCGGCGCGAGCGACTAAATAAGCTTTGTGCCGGCGTGTCATGTAAATAAATGGCGTTTTTGTTTGGGGTGTTAAACTTGTACTTTCCTAATGCATTGCCTTGACCCGGAGCCTGTTGCAATCGATAAGGGAAGCCGTCGTCATTCACGGTTTGCCAATTAATCGTACTCGGGTCGATAGCGATGTTGCTTTGCCAGTTAGGCAAAATGCGATACTGATTGCGAGACAAATACTGCTGGTCATCCGCCAGTCTGGGCAAGATATCTTTTTGCACAATGCTACGAGGCACATTCCAGCTGGGGTTCAGCACCACCGAATCAAGTTGCGACGTAAACAGCGGCGTACGTCTTGATTGTCGACCAACGACCACTTTACTTTCGAATACATTTTGATCGTCATGCCATACATGCATGCGATAATCGGGAATGTTCACCACAATTCGATTGGGATTATCGTTAGGCCACAACCGCAACCGTTCTGCATTAAGTGCCAATAACCGAACCCGTGCTTGTGGGTCCAAATTTAACCACTTCGCGGTTGCTGGGCCGATAATGCCATCCATGGATAAACCATGCTGTTGCTGAAAGCGTTCAACTGCGCGAAGCAAGTCACCACCGTAGCGCACAGTGTCGCCATTTATCGCTTCCAAGCGCTCAGAGCTGCCCCAAAACCCCTGTAGCCTCAGATTATCCACCAAGTTAAGCGCTAACGTTGTCGCAATCGCTTGGTCCGGGTATATGACGTTCTCAGCCTGAATCGTTGGCCAAACCGACTGCGCCTGCTCTTGTAAGCGAACAATTTGTTTTACTAATGCATCGTATTGCGAGTGTTGTGGACGCCGCTGCTGCAAAAACGGAGCCAGTGACCCGTTAAGTCCTGCCTTAAATAAAGCAGCACGCCTTTGCGATGAGGGAGCTGGCAAGGGGGTGCGATGAGACGCGCCAAAAAACCATTGCATTCCTTTATCGGGGATCACACTTAAATAGCGAAGCAGCGCATAGGCGGTATCGGTAGCAAAAATATCATAGGCCGCATCGCTGGGCTGCTGACGAAGTTGCCGCAATTGCCATGCTCGCCATTCAAACTCAGGACTAAAGCCAGCCAGTGAAATCACATTCACTTGCGTTTCTAACTCATCTCGCGCCGCATCTTGTGTCCAAATCAACGAAAATCCATTATCCAGGTAGTCTTGAGTCAGCGCTTGGGGATAGGCCAATACGGTCGCATCCGGTGCCGCCGACTCAAGCCAATCGCGCGCATATTGGTAAGCTCGCTGGCGATGAACATCTGCCGATACAGTTTGATCATCAGGCACTCTTTGCCCCGAGATCTGCGGTTCAGTCAGTAACCGTACTCCCCCCGTTTCACTGGCGTTATTGGCCATCACTGGCTTTACCAAAAAGCAAAACACTATCAGAAGGTTAGCCAACCAGGCATCGTGCCTTCTCATCATACGCCCCTCCTCATCCCTTTTATGATTATGGCAAAGTTTTACTGCAAAGAAGCAAAATTAACGTCTGTTTTTCCTCATCACAACGCAAGGTATTGAAACAAAAACGGCAGCCAAAATTGACTGCCGTTTAGAACATTATCATGGATTCATTACACTAAGGTTATCCAGTGATTATCCCATCGGACTGGCGTCATTTTATAATCCGGATGGTGTGCATTATTTAGCGTCACCATTTTACCGCTACCCGCACTGAGGTTAATCACATCACCATCGCGACTCGCGCCAGAAGCATCTATCAGCGGATGCAGTCCAAGTAACTCGCCACTATTTAACGACCAAATACCATAGCAATTGCCACGGGGCGACGTGGCGACAATCCAACCATTGAGGGTAGCAATACTGGCAACATAATTATTAAAGCGCGACCACTGCTCTGGTGAAGCATTCAACATTTTCATCGGCTCACCACGGCGATGAATCGCGACAAGGGGGGCGTTATCAGCACCATGGTATTGCTGACCTGTCACCACATAACCCTCATCTGACACCATTAGATGACGAATACTGAGCTTCTTATTTGCAAGCTCAGCGCGCTCGACCACTTTGCCACTGTCGATATCGATATAGACCAGTGCCGGTGACATAGCGTCAATGTTTAACACTGTGCGTCCATCAGTATGCATGCCGCCAACACCCACGACTAACGTGTTAGTATCCACCAGCGCTAACTCATGAGGACCAATGCCAAAGCCGCTTATTTCACGCACTTTTTTTACCTGCCCCTGCGCGGTTAATTGGTAAACACCGATCACACCTTCGCTGGTTTGCCGTTTACCCTCGGTGGTATATAACCATTTTCCATCATCAGAAATGGCACCGTGCCCATAAAAATAACGATCGGAGGCGGCCCTTACTCGTGACAACGTCACTCCACGTTGGTAGTCAAACACCTGCATAAAATCACCAGGCCGGCGCGCAAATGCCACCCCTAGCGTTCCAACCTCTCGTCGCTGAGCGGCGACACCATGACCCCGATCGGGCAATGGTAGGCGGAAAACGGGTTGCCCAGACGGATCAGCACCAACCACCGCGAAAGAGCCATCACGACTCAGCGCACAGCCCAGTAGCTCACACCGCGCTGCTGCGGTATTACCACGACAACCACTCAGTGTATTTACGACGGTGGGTAAAGCCGCGCCCATTAGCGCCGCCTTGAGTAAACGGCGGCGTTTCTGACTAATCGCCATCGGTTGCATTAAACCCCACAACTATGCCTAAATCTTGTGCGACTTGACCACCCAACACGAGTTTTAGATATTCCAGATTGTTATAGACGGTGAGCATGTCACGATAACCCGGTACGCTGTTGAGCCTATCAAACAGCGGCTCGCCGTCTTTGGGCACACTGTCATAGGCGAGTTGCCAATGCTCGCTAACACGATCGGCTACCTGATGGTTGCCTCGCTCGCGTAGCGCTTGCTCGATACCACCTTCAGCGTGATATTGAACTTGCATCGCTTGAATGCTCTCGCTTAATAGTGTTAGAGAGTGCCGCGATCGCCAGGCTTCTCCTTGGTAGGGGTTAGGAAAACCAGGTTTGCCCAAAGGGCCGGCAAGCTTTTTAAGCACATAATCGAGCTGATGTGTCAGTGCGCCAAGTTTTTCTGCCGTGGCCATCGAAGGTGGCATCCCTAACCACGGGTTTTTCTGCCACGCTAGGGTTAATGCCGTTGCACTTTGCTGCAAACGCCCACTGACGGCCATGGCTACTTCGCAGTGTTTTGGCAAAGTTAAATCCGCTTGGCGATCATACAACAACCATTCCATCGCGCCGACACCTTGCACGGCCACACTTTGATCCGCTAATGCATTCGCGGTCCAGCTAGTATCACTGGCCAGCAAGGCATTCATTTTCCGTCCCGTGGTATTCTTTTTGTCAGGATAAAACTGAATCCGCCAACTTTGTGCCAAGGCTTGCTCTGAGCCCTTTTCTACGCCTTGTAAAGGCATCCAAGCGGTCATAACCTTCTTCCATGCTTGACGCGCCTTGTCCACATCCGTGCCCTGCGAGCAAACCGATTGCGTGGTCTGCGCGAGCGCCTTGGTTGCAGAGAGAAACCGTTGGCTTCTTTGTTTTTGTAGTTGCCAAAGGCCATGATTAGGCCCTGTCTCAGCTTGAGACAAACATCCGCCGAGCAACACGGTGGCGCTGAGCGTAAGCACCACAATAGGATTAAATCGAAAACGCATACCACAAGACTCCAGCATGGTGTTTTTATAATAAGTGCTTTTATAATGAACGTAAAAATGCAATCAGTGCATCACGGTCCGCTTTTGGCATCGCCAGTACACGCTGTTTGGCGCCATCGGCTTCGCCACCATGCCATAAAACGGCTTCCATCAACGTTCGGGCGCGACCGTCATGTAAGTAGGTACCATCAGCATTGACCTCTTTGGTGTAACCAATACCCCAAAGTGGTGCCGTTCGCCATTCTCGGCCGTTAGCAATAAACTCACTACGGTGATCCGCTAGCCCCTCTCCCATATCGTGTAACAGTAAGTCGGTATAGGGGTGAATTTCTTGTTCACTCAGTGCCGCCAGATCAGGACGTTTTGCTGTTGTGAACGACTCAACGTGACAAGCGTTACATCCAGCATTAACAAACATCTCTTGCCCTCGTTGGACTTGCGAGTCTAGGATGTTACGACGCGCGGGAACCGCGAGATGGCGAGCATAAAATTCAACAAAGTCGAGAATATTATCACTCACTTCGGGATCGCCGCCATTGGGCATATCGTCGCACACCGACTGCGACGGCATACAGTTGTGATGAGGGAATATCGAGGTTGTTAGCCCGACATCGCCATTAAAAGCGGCTGCATTTTGTTGATTCACGTTGGGTAATCCGGCTTTCCACCCAAACCGCCCCAGTGCGGTACGCTGTGTGTCGATATCCCACACTTGGTTGGGGCGCCCGGAAATGCCGTCGCCATTGGCATCCTCAGGATCGGCGTACGCATAGATCGCCTCAGCGGGGATCGACTCGAGTAGCCCAAGACCTATCATCGGTGGTGCAATCCGCGCTGACAGCTGCACATTCTCTGCCATCGGACCATAATTAAGGTCTGTAATAGCTAAGTTTGGCTGGCGTAATGTCACAGTCTCACCGTCTTCAAAGATCACCGGTACTTCGCGATAGCTGATTGCTATTTTGCCCTCTGGCTTGACGCCTGGTAAGGAAAAATCTTGAAGTTGACCGCCATAATTGGGCTCTGGAATATTGCCATATTGGATCAGCTTTTGTTTTTCCGCTTCACTCATCGCTGGCACACTCAGCCGAACCAACATGGAAACGGCATTGATATCACCTGGCGATGGAGGATGGCCTCGCCCATCTTTGATATGGCAATTTTGGCAGCCATTAGTATTAAATAATGGGCCAAGGCCGTCACGGGCATCCGTTGATGCCGGTGAACTGACCCAAGGATTACGAAAAAAGCTATTACCGACACTGAAATCAATGCGCTCACTCATCGGCAGGTTAGCGGCAGGTTGGGAAAAGGCGTTCGGTCCTTCCTTGATAACGGTTGTTCCCCCACCGGATGTGCGCTCGAATGCAAGTGCGGAGGTGGTCACCAAAAAAGTAAGACATGTCACGTTAAGGTAAGCAATGACATTGGGCTTCATAGTGTGTCCTGACAAGGCAAAAAGCCCCGTACCACGGGGCTAACTAGAATAATATGTCGTTTAGAATTGGTGATCAGCGGTGTCTGGATTCAGGTTATCAATACCAATCACTTGCGCCGCTTGTTCAATATGCTTGGTCTGATCCACCAGCGCCGCGATAGATGCGTTGACCAGTTGATTCCCTTCGCTATTACCAGCAGCAATCAGCTGATCAAAATACACGTTGTTGTCCTCCGCAGAAACAACCAAGGTTTTAACTTGCTGCTGCGCTTGATCAAAGCTGGCTTTAATTGCCTCTGCGGCATCGGCATTTTTATCTCTAACCAAATCAAGGACTGACGGTCCCGATAAAGTATTACCATTCACACGCTGATATGTCCCCGTCATGACATTGTAAATGCCCTGCTCGTTATAAAAATGCGAATTGTGCGTATTGTCAGAAAAACAGTCATGCTCATCTTCGGTTGAGTTGGCTTCTAGCGCGACTTTCATTCGCTCCCCCGCCAGTTCACCTAACGACAGTGATCCCATACCAAATAGCATTTTGCGTAGGCCATTCTCACTTGAATCGGCAAGCAGACTCGCACGGTAATTATCTTTGTTACCCTCGGCCCATTGATCACGCATCCACGCCAGATCATCAACCAATAGATCAGCAGCCGCTTTCAAGTAATCACGACGACGATCACAATGGTCATGGGTACACGCTTCACCATAGGCGAAATCGGTATAAGGGCGCTCACCGGCTCCTGCGTTGGTGCCGTTTAAATCTTGCCCCCACAACAGGAACTCGATGGCATGGTAGCCCGATGCAACATTGGCTTCTGAGCCGCCCACTTCATTTAAACTTGCCAGCAGTGTCGGCGTGATGTCAGTAACATCAAGATCGGTGGCGCCAATCTGAATGCGTTGGTTCGCAATAATGTTTGCTGTCGCTCCGGCATTACCGAGTTCTGCCTGATAACCATCCGCGACATAATCAATTAACCCCTCGTCCAAGGGCCAAGCATTGAGCTGTCCTTCCCAGTCATCGACAATAGCATTGCCAAAGCGAAAAACTTCTGACTGTTGGTAAGGCACACGTGCATCTAGCCACGCCTTTTTGGCTGCCTGAAGGGTTGTTTCAGAAGGTTCGGCAATAAAAGCGTTCAGTGCACTGTCGAGTTCAACCGCGGTTGTGTGAGCATCAGCAAAAACGGCGTGAGCAATGTCTGCATAATGTGCCACGACCTCTTGTTGGGTCGCCGCATTAGCGCCAAATGGGGCCGCAAATAGTGAGAGCGCAATCAGGTTGCGCTTAAACGGTGTCAATTCCATAGTCGTGTTGTCCTTCGCCTTATATGAACGGTTATGATAACCATTATCGTTTGTACGAAAGAATTCTAAGCATAATGTTACGAAATGCAACAAAGAATTTTTCTCATTACGCGAAGTGTGATGGCTATGCTATGTGTAAGGTTGACGGCAATACGTTGCAATGCACATCCGACCTGTTATTTAGGTAAACCGATGACTAAAGGCCATTTTTTGCATTTACTCACTGAAACAGTCAAAAATAACAATAAATTAGATTTAATTTGAACTCTAATGGTTACAATAGACTGAAAGCACGTCGATTATTTTCTCGTTGAAACAAACATAAATCATCGATTTTTCTCTCGATGTCTTTGCACTACAACCGCGGGTATTGTAAGTTTCGGGGGCAATTTTTTCTGGTGGAGGTGAGGTAATGGAAAAACACGAAGAAGTACTGGTCGCATTGCGGCAAATTATACGCGCAATCGATTTGCATTCACGAAAGCTTAACAAAGTATCGGGGATCACTGGCCCCCAATTGGTACTGATGCGTGCGATTAAAGAGCTTGGTCAAGTGACGATTCGTAAGTTATCTGTCCATACCAACATGAGCCAGGCCACAGCAACCACCATTTTGGACCGCTTAGAAAAGCGTGGGCTGATTTTGCGTGTCCGGAGCGAGCTTGATAAGCGTAAAGTGCACGCACACCTGACCGAACAAGGGGAAGCGGCATTGGAACAAGCCCCTAAGCCACTGCAGGAGAACTTTATCTCACGCTTTCAAAACCTAGAAGAATGGGAACAATCTCTGCTGCTGTCCTCTGTCCAACGTATCTCATCAATGATGAATGCAGACGATATTGATGCCGCACCGATGCTAGAGGTGTCTGCGCTTACCTCGCATCACTCCATGTCTCAGGCTAAAAAATAGCAGCTACCGGCGGGTAAACAGGACGTCTCCACCGGTCAACCTGCCAGCAAGGCGCCAGAAAAGCCATGGATTGAACGCTTTTTGTCGCCATTGCTCATCTGAAAATAAAAAGACGGCACCACGTACCGTCTGTTGATTTTTCCCTTGATCAACGCCTTCGCACGAATAACCAACGCCTTCGCTCTAAGGCACGTTATGCCCTTTCGACGCGACCCATATGCGATACCACTGCTCACGCGTTAATTTAAGATCATAAGCCTGTTTAGCGGCTTTCACTCGCTCAATGTTCCCCGAGCCTATAATGGGTAATGGTTTCGATGGATGGCGCATCACCCAAGCATAAATCACTTGATCGATACTCGCGCCGCCTAACTCCTCACCAATAGCGCTAAGCGTTTCGCGCACACGGACAGCTTGTTGTGACTCTCCCGTCAATAATTCGCCGCCGGCAAGGCACGACCACGCCATCGGTTTTACCTGAAGACGCTGAAGCTGATCAAGCGTGCCATCGTGGATCACATCAAAACGTAGCGGGTTGATTTCAACCTGGTTGGTGACGAGCGATTCGTCCCAACGAGATTGCAATAAATCAAATTGTGACGGCGTAAAGTTTGATACCCCGAAGTGCGCGACTTTTCCGTGATAGCGAAGCGTTGTAAACGCCTCTGCCACTTCATCCGCGTCCATCAATGCATCAGGGCGATGCAACAATAACACGTCGAGCTTTTCCACCCCTAAACGCTTCAGTGAATGATCCACCGACTCCAGGATATGATGATAGCTGGTGTCATAATGATTAATTTTACGATTAGGGGCCGCCTCGCTGACCAACTTAATGTCGCACTTGGAGACAACTTGGATCGATTTTCTCACACTCGGATCCAATTTTACCGCTTGTCCAAACAAGGTTTCACAGCGATAGTCTCCATAGATATCAGCATGATCAACCGTTGTAATTCCCAAATCAATATGGGATTTGAGAAAACTGAGCCGCTGCTGCGGGGTCATCTGCCAATCATCTAATCGCCAGTATCCCTGCACCATAGGCGAGAAAAACGGGCCGACCGGAGAAATGGATGTCGCTTTAAACTCTGACAAAACGCGTCCTTATATGCCGAGAAGTGAAGATCTCATGCTAGTCCGATCAATTTCACGTCACAATCCCTTTTTTATTAATATAACGAGATAGTTTGTTTTCTCTCAATTTTTGATTTTTTGCGTACCACGCGTTTGAACGAAAGATGAGCAATTTGTCATCAATACTTGGCGAATGGGACGAACTTCGGTATCTTATGCGCCGCAAAAAAGCAAAAAGGAAGCGAAAATGCTTATTCGACGCATGGAGTTGCGTGATTGTGACGCGATCAATACCATTTATAACTATTACATCACCCACACTGCGATCACGTTCGATTTAGCCCCTTGGCAAAAGCAAGAGCGTGAACATTGGTTTGCGCAATTTGATCCGTCCTCCCGCTATCAAGCTTGGGTGGCAGAGCAAGATCAACAAATCGTTGGGTTTGCTTATAACACGCCGTTCAACGCTAAACAGGCTTTTCATATCGCCTCAGAGATCACGATTTACGCCGCGCCTGATGCCGGCGGTCGCGGTATCGGCTCACAGTTGATGCGCACTTTGCTCGAGGGGATGCGAGAGCAAGATCTGCGCCGTGCTTACTCGCTGATCACACTCCCCAACCCCTCTTCACTGGCGCTTCATCGTCGTTTTGGCTTTCAGCAAGTTGGCCAACTTAACGAGGTCGGTGAAAAGTTCGGCCAATACCATAGTGTCGCCATGCTCGAGTGTGATCTGACCGTTTGAGCATGCTGTTGGCCTGTTGAATAAGCCCCACCCTCTTCACCATGCACCGTTACGGTGCCCTCATTTGATACCGTCGTCACGACGTTCAGGAGTTTAGTAGTATGAAAGTTCGCACAAAGGTATCTGCGGCAATCATCTCCGCCTGTGTTATCTGTATTCTCGCCACCGCAGCAGTGCTCGCCAATCGCACCACTGCATTGTTTGGCGACCAAATGCAAGATCAAGCCATTAGCCAGCTCAAAGCAGTCCGTGAAGCTAAACAATCAGAGCTCAGCAGTTATTTTTCATTTATCGGTCAACAGTTGACATCAATGGCCGATTCAACCATGACTGAAAATGCCGTTAACGCATTTAGTCAGGCCTATTTACGCTACAGCCGTGAAGTACGGACCGACCGCGCGTCACGCCGCGCCCTGCAGGATTACTATACCGACACCTTTGGTGATGCCTACCAGGCGCTTAACGATACGAATGCCAACGCTCGTTCCAACCTCGCCGCGCTCGCCCCCGCCACGCGTACACTGCAACAATTTTACATCAGTGGTAACCCGCACCCTTTGGGCGAGAAAGACAAGTTAGTTACCACTAATGACGGGTCAACCTACGATAACGTTCACACCCAGTACCATCCCAACTATCACCGTTTTGCCGAAACCTTTGGCTACCAAGATATTTTATTAGCGGATGCGAACGGTCGTATCGTTTATTCGGTGGCGAAAGAAATCGATTTTGGCACCAGTTTGTTTGCCGGTCCCTACGCCACCAGCGGGATGGGAGATGCGTTTTTAGAGGCTATCGACGCGCAAGCAGGCGACATTAGTTTTGTTGATTATCGCCCCTATTTTCCCAGCTATGACGAGCCAGCTTCATTTATCGCTACCCCTATTGTTGAAAACGGCGAAACCCAAGGGGTGCTGATCTTTAAACTGCCTATCGCACGATTAAGCGGTGTCATAAGTGGCCAAGGGCACTGGCAATCTGCCGGATTTGGTGAGACGGGCGAAATGTTTATGGTGGGGCCAGACAAGGTTCTCCGTACCGAGGCACGCGCGTTACAAGAAGATAAATCGGCCTATTTAAATTTGTTGCGCACCAATGGCGTAAAACCCGGTTTGATTAACCGCATCGACTTCACTGACACCGCGGCTGGACAAATGCCAATCGATTCTCCAAGTGTGGCCCAGGCGCTCGCGGGCCAAACAGGCACGGGGGAAGAAAAAAGCTACCGCAACCAAACCGTTTATACCGCTTATGCGCCGATTGATGTATTTGGAAAGCGCTGGGCGTTGGTGAATCAAATTAGTCAACAAGAAGCGCTTGCCCAAGTGACGACCATGAAAGACACTATTTTAAACGCCACCGTGCTCACATCGCTGGTTCTGGTGGGTGTCGCGATACTGATTGGTTATGTATTGGGTGGCAATATTGCTAAACCCATGATTGCGGTGACCACACGGATTAAGACGATCGCCGAAGACAAGGATTTAACTCAACGGCTGCCGGATAAAGGTAAAGATGAAATGGCGCTGCTCGGCCGTTCGCTCAATCAGATGTTTGCCAGCTTCCAAACCGTGATCCAAGAAGCGCATCAAGCATCTGGATTACTTGGGCAAGCCGCTAACGATATTAACCAAGACGTAGTCACCATGCACGATCGCGTTACCGACCAGGTCAAGCATACCCATCAAGTGGCCTCAGCGGCGACGGAAATGGCTACATCGGTCACGGATGTCGCGCAATACGCCGATCAAGCCTCAACCGCGTCAGACGATATCACCCAAGCGGTGAATAAAGGCTCGCAAATTGGTGACGATCTGGTGGAACAGATCCGCACGTTGTCATCGAGTATGGACGCCGCCACGGCGACCATGAGCCGCTTATCGCAGCAAAGTGAGGAAATTGGCACCGTGCTCGATGTGATCCAAGCGATTGCCGAGCAAACAAACTTGTTGGCATTGAATGCTGCTATCGAGGCCGCCCGTGCCGGCGAACAAGGCCGTGGATTCAGCGTGGTCGCTGAAGAAGTACGTACCCTTGCCTCTCGTACCCAGGACTCCACCGAAAGTATTCGCGATAAAATTGCCGCATTGCGCCAAGAGACGCAGTCAGCGGTGGCGGATATGGATACCACCAGCCAAACCGTGGAAGTTTGTGTGAACCACTGTCAGCAAAACAACGCCGCCTTGGTGGATATTGCCAACATGGTCACCGAAATTAATCAAATGACCTCACACATCGCCAATGCCACACAGCAGCAAACCCAAGTCACAACGGAGATTAGCGAAAGCATCACAGACATTGCACAATCAGCAGAGACTGTCTCGCAACGTACGCATGACACGGCAGAAACCGTCACCGGCTTAAGCCAACGTTCTGCGCGATTGGCGGATACCATCGGACATTTCAAAACCGAATAATATATCTCACAATATTAACGCTTTGTGTCATCCTCGCCGATGGCCCCACAGACGTTAAAGTACGTGTAGGTCGGTATAAGCGCCAACTCGATCGCGCAAGCTTGGTGTGATTTGCGCCGCGCGCCCGTTGCACGGCGCCATCGGAGATTAAGGTCAAAGTTGGCGCCGGTGTTAAAATTGGCGCCGATCGTGACAGGCGCAGTGCAACTGGCGCCCGTTGGCAATGTGCACCTATCCATCATCGTGCTGGGGCTTGTGTCACCTACGCCAATGGCACCATCGATGTATAAATTTTGTCATTGTATGCA